>JAPYPM010000054.1 GCA_029937635.1 Nitrospinaceae bacterium | reverse complement strand
CTCCTAAGTTATGTCCTATAATCCCTATTTTTTTGAATCGAACATTTTTCTTCGGAATAAATTTATTCAAACTATTCTTGGGTCAATAGTTTCTGGGAATACAAATTTACCAGAACGTAAATTACATAAAGTAATAATTGGTCAAAAATCAGAATTAGTGACTTTGGAGTTGCCATCAGTAAATCCAGAAGCACCCGTAATTCTTCTGATTCATGGACTGGGTGGTTCTTCTGAATCAAGTTATATACGTCGAATTGCCAGAAAACTTTGGATTCGTGGATTTACTGTGTTCATGATGAATCAACGAGGGAGCGGTCTTGGAATAGGATTGTGTGATCAGTTGTGGAATGGTGGTAGTAGCGATGATTTAGATATGGTTCTCAAATATATTGAAAAAATGTATCCCAATAATTTTATTGATATTTTGGGTTTTTCGTTGAGTGGAAATATTCTTTTAAAGTATCTTGGTGAAAAAAAAATAACTATGGGAATTCGTAAGGCTTTTGCTGTTAATCCGCCAATTGATTTAAAAAGAACGAGCTATGTTTTGTCTAAAACCAAGCGGGGTAGGGTGTTCAATGATTACTATATGAAACAGATTTATATGCAAATGGAAGCTATGGGTGAATGTTTTCCTGATACTTTTATTCCTTCTGAAAAGAGTAAAACAATTCTTGAGTTTGACGATGCTTACACAGCTCCTGTGGCTGGTTATAAAAATGCAGATGATTATTACGCAATGTGCAGTGCTAAAAATTTTTTGGAAGATATCGCTGTACCGACTACTATTCTTTGTGCGATGGATGATCCTTTTATCGAGCCAAGTATTTTTAAATCTATTCGCATGAGCCGTGCGATAGAACTTAACATGCCCGAAAATGGTGGGCATATGGGTTATCTTTCTAGAAAAACTACTCCCTGGGGAGATAATATGTGGATGGATTTTATTCTTGTTGACTCTCTGGAGGGTTAGGCATGGTAAAAAAGTATATATTTTAACGGGTGTTAGTATTTTTATTTTAATGAAAACTTAATGGAACTTTTTCCCGATTTTCAAGATAAAACAACGAACTTTCCTTTAGCACCGCTTGCTGACCGTATGCGACCCCGTAAATTAAAAGATTTACTTGGGCAGACAAAGCTTATGGGGGAAGGCAAGCCATTTCGTATACTTACTACTGGAAAAACAAACTTTTCCTTTATTCTATGGGGACCGCCAGGGTCAGGGAAAACAACAATTGCTCGTCTAGTTTCTAGGATGTCAGAAAACGAGTTTCATGAAATAAGCGCAGTAAATGCGGGAGTATCTGAAATTCGCAAGGTTATCAATCAGGCAAAAAAAACATGGAGTCTCTCTAGACGTGGTTCGATACTGTTTGTCGACGAAATTCACCGCCTTAACAAAACCCAACAGGATTCGGTTTTACCTCATATTGAGAACGGTACAATTCGTTTAATTGGTTCTACAACCGAAAACCCATCTTTTGAAGTTATTCCCTCTTTACGTTCAAGATGCCAGGTATTTCGTTTGGAAGCACTATCCCGAAATGACATAAGATCTTTACTGGAGCGTGGATTATTTGATAAGGAATATGGGCTAGGAAATGACTCAATTGAGATGGATTCTGATGCGCGTGATCTAATTATATTTTACGCAAACGGAGACGCACGTAAAGCACTTAATATATTGGAAGCAGTTCGTGACTTTTCTTGTTTTACAAAAAAGGTGCCTCGGTCAGCTGGTGTGAAAGATATTGAAGGAATTATTCAATCAGTTTCTGTTTTGTATGACAAAGGAGGTTCTGAGCATTATGATCATGCTTCAGCTTTTCAAAAAAGCATGCGCGGGTCCGATCCTGATGCCGCGATCTACTGGCTGGCGAAAATGATTAGTGTAGGTGAAAGCCCCCGTTTTATCGCCCGAAGGTTGATTGTAACTGCAGCAGAGGATGTTGGGAATGCAGACCCAATGGCGCTTATTATCGCAAATGCGGCCGCAGATTCATGTGAAAAGTTAGGTTGGCCTGAAGCAAGAATACCTCTCTCGCAGGCTGTGATTTATATAGCCCAGGCACCCAAAGATAATTCTAGCATAGTTGCAGTTGATAACGCTTTAAACGATATACAGCATAAAGGAAAATCTTTTTCCGTACCAGACCACTTGAAAGATACTCATTATAGTGATTCTAGAGATAAATATGGATATGGAAAGGAGTATAAATACCCTCATGACTATCCTAATAATGAAGTTGAACAGGATTATTTGCCAGATGAACTGAAAGGAAGCCGGTATGTCTTTTTTAATAAAAAAAAATATAAAGATTAACTGTGACCAAACTTGCGATATTTTTCGTTTTAGGTTAAAAGGTTTTTTTAATAAATTTATTAGTGATGAGTAAAATCGAAATTCATACCGTAGAAGATATTTATGAAGGGCGTCTAAGGGGAAACCAGTTGATGGCTAGTGGAATACCTCTAACTCCAGAGTCCGCTCGTTACTTATGGTCTTCAACGCAGATGGTAAATGTTACGTGGCTGGATTTAGCAGACAATCAATTGGGTGATACTGGTCTGATCGAGTTAGCTGAATGCGATTTGCTAAAGAATGTTCAGTACTTGAACTTGAACCAAAATGGTATTACTGACGAAGGATTAACTTTTCTTTCAAAGTCAAAATTTCTCACCAAACTTAAACGCCTTCACCTTAAGAACAATTTAATAAAGGGTCAGGGTATTTGGAATTTATTTAATTCAGAAGCCCTTAAAGGTCTTTCTACATTCCAGATTCACGATGATTGGACATGTAAGAAAATGGATGGTTGGCGCTATAATCCCCAAGGTTGATCTATGCAGGAATATGAAGACCCCTGTCAAATTCATGTTCAAATTTCAAGTGCTGACCGACCGGGAATTCTGGCCGAGGCTTTAAAGTCTGTCGTTTCTTTTGACTGGGATGTACTTGATATCAAGCAATTTGTTTTTAATGGACTGCTTAATTTGTCTTTACTGCTAGGTAGTAAAAAGCCTAATTCTATTTTAAAATTGCAGGCGGCTTTGGACAAATGGTCGATAGAAAATGGTATTTCCTTACAGGTACTTCCTTGGGAAAAGGGTCTTCGTCCGGAAGCTCGATATAAGTATCGCTCTGTAGTTACATTACTTGGCCCCAATCTCTCTTCTGAAGTTTTTCTTCATTTGACTCAAATTTTTTCTAGTCGTGATATTAATATTCTTCGCATAGAACAACTGGATTACAGTGATCATCATGTAATAGAAGTTGTTATAGGGAGTAAAGAAGATCACTCCACTGTTGATATCTTAAATGCATTAGTTAAGTTCAAGGAAAAGTTTACGGTAGATATTGCGGTGCAAGAAGACACGATGTTTCGACGTAATAAACGGTTGATCGTCTTTGATGCCGATATGACTTTTCTGCAATGTGAAATAATTGATGAACTTGGGAAAATAGCGGGTGTAGGAAGTCGTATGAGAGAAATCACTCACCGTGCTATGAGTGGAGAACTTGATTTCAAGCTTGCTCTTTGTGAGCGAGTTAAACTACTTAAGGGTCTTTCAGTATCACAATTAGAGGAATTATATGAACGGATTCCAATTACACATGGAGCAGAAGACCTTGTTCGTATTTTGCAGTATCTAGGTTACCGTATCGGAATCGTAAGTGGTGGATTTCAATTTTTCATAGATCGCATTAAAAATAACTATAAACTTGACTACGGAATTTCTAATCAACTAGAAATCATAGACGACAAGTTAACTGGAAGGGTTGTTGGTGATGTCGTAGATGCGCGAGCTAAAGAGCAGGCTCTTATATCAATCGCAAAGCAGGAAGGGTTTTCTTTAAAACAGGTAGTTGCAGTAGGGGATGGAGCCAATGATATTCATATGCTAGCTAGAGCAGGCTTAGGTATAGCGTTTAACGCTAAGTCAATAGTGCAAAGGCACGCTAATGCTGGAATTAATCAGTCAAACCTTGAGCTTATTCTATACTTCCTCGGTATCAATGGTAAAGAAGTGCAGGAACTTCGTGAAGTATCTAAATCTAATCCTAAGTCTGATTGGTAGATTAGCCGCACCCCCCCCTTGGTACTTCTTACTTTTTACGGTTTAATTTTTTTTATATATAATTAGATAAATATTTAATAAGTATTCTATTTTTAAGCATACCTTTGTTAAACCCACCTCAATTTTTAAGTAAATCCTCATAGGACACCTTTTTATTTTTCAGTGTTTTGTTTTAATAGATCAATATTTTAAATATTTATTTAAACTATGTATAGATTTCTATCTATATAGTTATTGACATATATAGATATATATCTAATATTATATTTATACATATATTTAGATTATTTTAGGTTTAAATAATTTTTACAAATTTAACTATCAATAGAATTTAAGATTTAAATTCCATGTACTTATGATAAAGAGGTAACTATGTTTAAAAAGTTAAAGTTTTAAGTACAGGGTGGAATTGCTTAAAATAATAATAAGTTAGACTTCAAGATAAGAGAAATTTGACTATATTTGGAAATTAACAGAACACAATACTTTGGAAAGGCAGCAATTTTACTAAATTAAAAAAATAAATAAGTTAAAAAGCACAATTATTTATTATTTACATAGATATGAATTTGACAGCTACTAACATAATGACTAGTAATGATTCTGAACAATTAATCTCGATTGGTGAACTATCAAAGCTCACTGGTATAACCACACATAGCTTAAGAATGTGGGAAAAGAGATATGGAACTCCTAGAGCTCACAGACTTCCATCAGGTCACCGCCGGTACCCAAAAGAAGATGTTCCAAGACTTAGGGCTATTGTTAAAGCTTTAGAGTCAGGATACCGAGCAAGTAAAGTTGTGACAGGTACTCTTGAGCAGTTACATTCATTGATGGGGCTACCATTTTTTGAGTCAAACGGTATTTTAAATAGTTCTGAGGAGGTAGGGTTTTTAGAAAATGAGCTACTCATAGAAACTTGGATTAAACATGTTTGTGATTATGATGATGACCTCCTTATAAGTTCTTTTCATGCTGTGTGGGGTGAGGTTGGTGGCCTTAACTTTGTCATAGATTATGCTGCTCCATTTTTAGAAAGGATTGGAAATGCTTGGGAGGTAGATGAATTAACTATTTCACATGAACATTTTGCTACAGAGTGCTTGGTTGGGTTTTTTACTGAAAAATGGAGACAATTAAATATTAGGAAAAAGGGTCCCTTAGTATTAATAACTACTCTTCCAGGTGATTCTTACAACCTTGGTATTCTAATGTGCGCTCTTGTTACATCAATTACTAATCTAAAGGTAGTTTATCTAGGAATTGGTACTCCTATAAATGAAATTATTAGAGCTGCAAAAAAAGATAATCCAAAGGTTATTGCATTGAGTATTTCACATTCAATGAGCTCTGAATTTGCTGAAGATTGTCTGTTTAAAATAAGAGGTGATTTAGATAAAAACTCTTTAATGATTACAGGAGGAAAAGGTAGTCCCTGTAATATACCTGGAGTATCTTATCTTCCTGATTTTAAAAAATATTATGAATTTATTAATACTATTAATTATTAGTCAAACGTCTAAATTTATTTAGATTGTTGATACTTTAAAGGGATAAAATTATGAACAAAAATAAAACAGCTATTATTTTAGTTGGTCATGGTGGTTTGCCAAGTGATATGCCCTCAGACATTGTTGAAAAATTTATGAGGCTACACAAAACAAGGGTAAAAGCTGGAGGTGAGGCTTCAGATCAAGAGATAGAACTTGATAATACTACACGTAGATGTGATAGAACTCCTGATTCTGATCCTTATAAATCTGGGCTTGAGAGCCTTGCTACACATATGGAAAATTTTTTGAATGATTTTATTATAAAAACTGCTACAACGAATTTTGTTATCCAACGATAGAAGAGGCTATTGGTGAACTTGCTGAAGATAAAGTTACAAAGATAATTCTTATTACAACAATGATAACTAGAGGCGGGTCGTATTCAGAAATAGAAATTCCCGAGGAATTGGAAGTTTTAAGAAAAAAATTTAACGATATCGATATTCAATATGCTTGGCCATTTGATATGGATTCGTTTGCATTATTTTTATCTGATCATCTGAAAACATTTGACACATCATCCATCTCTGCGAACGGGAGATAGAGTCTAATGGTTAAGGTTGAAAACTTTTGGTTAAAATTAATCAGTGTAGATTTGTTTGAATTTAAAAGTTGTTTAAAGATTTTTGTTTTTGCTTGCGCACTTTTTTTTATTATTGTTTCAACTAGTTCAGTTTCTGCTTTGGGTTGGAATGATAAAGAGTGGGTTGAGGCAGGCTGTCCATCTAATATTTTTGGGGCTTGGATTTCAAGAGGGGCAGAAATTAATAGTAAAAATTTATTAAATATTTATCAGGATAAAATTATATTTATTAATAATCACAACTTAGAAAAAAAATATTCATTCAATCCGGAAAATATATTGAAGAATAGTTCTTATCTGGGTGTAAAGCTTCAACCTGTCACAAAAGACAAGACTGTTTATTTAAAGATAAGGCCTCACTTAGTTAGGTCGAAACATACCACACAGCAGATGAATAAAACTATTCAAAATTGTTTTATAAAAGTTTTTAAATTTGAATCCCAAAAGAACGCTAAGTATGACAAATATTTAGATTGGGAAATTTATAAATTAAAAAACAACCAATAGATGATGTTATTTTTTGGATTTTTCTGGGAGAGGTTGGGTGGATGGCTTTTAACTGTAAAGTGTTTGATGGAAATGGGAACCTTAAAAAAATTATTAAAATTAAAGAGGTTCTCTTAGAAAGAGAAAATATTCTTTTTGAGAAAAAATCTACAAAGATGGCTGTTGAGCATATAAAGACTTTAAAGGAACCTAAATGTGACCTTATTAGAGAACTAAGTTTTACGACAGAATATGTGTAGTTTGTGCCGAGGAATTTCACCCTCTGAATGCGAAGTCAAAATATTGTTTACATGAATGTCAAAAAAAATTTACTTAGAAAAAGTTAATTATGACTGATGAGGGAATTCAGGCCGGACCTGGGGGTCCGCACAGTATTAAGCCTTCTGTCAAGGTAACAAAGCTGTAAACCTGAATGCCCTTTTAATTTTTTATAGTTTTTAAATTACTTTTATACTTTTTAACACTTTTTTAAATAGTTATAATTTTTTAAATATAATACAAGCTATGAAACAAATATCTATTTTATTTTATTTTATTTTATTTTGTTTTGTTTTGGGTGGTTTTATAGCTTTTGATATGAATATGGAAAAACCTATGAGTGCAGTTAATTATGTTTCTCTTGGCAATAAGATTGGCATGAGTGGGGATCATGTGGGTGCCAGTAATGTTTTTAAAAGTTCTATGAAGGTTGATCCTTATTATATTCCAGCTTATTTGGGTCTTGGCATAGCTTATGGAAATTTAGGAAGAAATAAAGAAGCCGTTGAGGTTTTTAAAGAAGGAATTAAGCTAGGTAATGTTCATACATTTGTTCCTCAAATGCAGATGGGTATTGCTACCATTGCCTATGACAAAATGAATAACGATGAAATGGCTGTTAAATATGTAAAAAAAGCTCTACAGGCTTACACTGATCAAGGGAATTATGCTGGCGTGGCTCTTGCTGCACAGAAATTGAAACAAATTTCACCAAAGTCTTAGTCATGTTTAGATTTGTTAATTTGATTATTTTGATCCTTATTTTTTTTTATTTTTCCACAGCTGTGCGACAGTCTCTTCAAGGGGGGAACCTCCACTTCAAGTTGTAAGTCGGGTTGATATAAATAAATACCTTGGAAGGTGGTATGAAATTGCTCGCTACCCTAACTGGTTTCAGGAAAACTGTTATGCCGTAACGGCTGATTATGAATTAGCCGAAGATGGTTATTCTATAAAAGTTATTAATAGGTGTAAGGACAGGCAGTTGAATGGAGCAATGAGGGAAGCTGAGGGCATAGCGCATATAGTTGATTCGAATACGAATGCTAAGTTAAAAGTATCATTTTATTGGCCATTTTTTGGTAGCTATTGGATTATTAATATAGGCGAAAACTATGAATATGCAGTGGTTAGTGAGCCTAAACGACAATACCTTAGCAAATAGAAATTTTGATGTATCACTTATTAAGGTTACTCCACAAAACTGAACTCTTGAATTTATAATGTGTAACTGTACATTTTAGAATGCTCCGGTTAAAGGCCTAGTGGCTTTCTAGTTTCTTTTAAGGTTTCCCCTAAGTCTAATTAGACTAGATAGCCGGAGTTTTCTTTTTTTTTTAATAAAATTATAGTGTGATCTATTAAGCTGAAATCCATTGATAAAATTATTTATAATTTATTATTGGGTTTTATCCTAAACAAAACATTTTTTTATATACTATATCAATGAAAAAAAAATACGCGGTGGAATGCGAATCTAAAGTGGCTTCAGATTGCCTTCGAAAGGGAGAGTCTTTTGATAACGAAGAAGAAGCTGAACATTGGGTGGAAAATGAGTGCTGGATTTTTTCAGGAGATGGGTGGATTTGTCTAAAATGTCATGATCAATTTATGGGTAGCCTTACTTCACATCGTAGAAAAGAGGGGAAGGGTATTGATGGTATCGATAGTGATATAGAGGCAGATGATGGCTTGGATAATGATTTAGTGACTGGTATTGATATTGTAAGATGAAAGTATTTCACCTTAACCTAATAGAGGTTTCATTATGAATAAAATATTATGTTTAGTAACTGCTTGTATTTCATTTGTTGCGTTATTTTTCATGTTTACAGTTAACGCTAGTTCAAAACCTAATAGGGCGGATGTTTTAAAAGTTGGTAACTCTATTCCAAATGCACAGTTAAATAAATTTGGTCAGTCTAATGTTGAAATTGATGATTTTAAAGGAAAAGTTAAAATTATTAGTATTGTTCCTCAATTAAATACTCCTACCTGCGATGAGCAAACGCATCAATTTAGCGAAAAGAATGGTGGTCTGGATAAAAGCATAGATATCATAACGATTAGTACAAATACAGCCAAAGGGCAGGATGCTTTTGCTAAAAAAGCTAATATTAGTAACTTAATTTTTCTTTCTGATAACCCTAATTTTAACTTTGGAAAAAAAACTGGGTTGTTGCTTGAGGGGATGGATATGTTAAGGCGAACCGTTTTAGTGGTTGATAAAAAAAATATTATTCGTTATGTCGATTTCGTTCCAAGTGGAGGGCTTCCAGATATTAAAGGTGCCTTGACAGCAGCTAAACAGGTTTTGTTAGAGAGTTCCTAAATATTTTTTTAAAAAAGAGTGTTAAGTTTTTTTTTAAAATATTTTTGTAAATCATTATCGTTTTGATTTTTTTTCTTCATAAGTGATAACTATAAACTGCAGTAAAGGTGATGTTCGTAATATATTAACTATGATTAACTCACTTTAAATTCTTTATCTATGGCCTCAGGTCTTTCCTAGCTGAGAAATATGGTAAATGTATTATCAGGAAGCTGAAAGCTTAGCTTATTTTTTCAATTGCAAACTAGAAGCTATCAGCTGAAGCTTTAAGAGTTCTGTCCGTCAGGTTTGGCTTCTAAAAAATCTATCAGTAAATAATGTGTCAAGTTAATAACCACCCCCGCCGCCACCGTTGCTCTGAGAAATATGAGGCTCGGGAGGAACAACATCACTTAGATTCAGTTTATGCTTTTCTGGTTTAGTTAAATTGCATGGTATTTTGGAGTTATTATCACAGTGATGCTGCTGGATTAATTGGGATTCGAATATTTTTTTGTTGTTGGACGAAAGTTTTAAAGCCCATTGGAAGTGTTTTGCAGATTCTAGATGCTTCCCCATTTTGTGAAATGTTAGGCCAATGTTAAAAAAATTTCTCCTTTTTTACGGTCAACTACCGAAGCTGTCTGAAAATGTTTTAACGGTTGGTCAAACTTTTGTTTCTTACTAAGCATCAATTCCTAATAGGTTTTGGTCGTGTCCTACAAAATGTGATCCTTCCTTAGAAAAAAGCTCTAATGGTTCTTCAGCAAACAAAGGGCTGATGGAGATAGTCGATGAAAAGATAATTATTGTCATTAGATTTTTTAATAACATTTTTGACCTCTGGAATTATTTTTATATATTTTTTTAGCTTGCAGCCTATTGTTTAAAAACCTGATTCTTCATTTTAATACCAGTTAATATATTTATCAGTTTAAATTTATTTTTTTTGAACTTCTAATATATAGACCTTTGTTTATCAATTAGTTATTTGATATGATATTTTGTTTATATTCTTAATTTAACTCTCTGAAAACATACCTTTCTTTTGAACTTTCCATATAAAGCAATATTGTTTGATTGGGCCTATACACTGGTTGATTTGGTAAGTGAGGATGATCGTGCTGCTTTTCTTGAGTTGATGAGATTTTTGAAAGATAAAGATGTTGAACTGCCAGAATTTGAATTAATTTTTGGTGAGTATCAGGATCTTTTTTACGGATTGATTAAAGAATCACGTCAAACTCACCGGGAAGTAAACTTCGAAACGGTATTACGGTATCTATTTTTTAAGTTTAATATTGAGATTGAGGATAAAACCACTTGGGAGCAGATATTAACTATTTATTATAATGTTATCCACGGAGTTAGGTTGGTTTATCCTGAGGCAAAGACTACTTTAGAAACTCTTTCGGAATCAGGAGTGCGTATGGGTATAATATCTAATACTACTAACCCTGAATTTATTAAAGATAAAGAGTTGCGTAAAACAGGCTTAAGCCAATTTTTTGAGTTTACAATTTTTTCTTCAGCTACACCATACCGAAAACCTCATCCATCTATTTTCAATGCAGCGATTTCAAGGCTAAATGTAGAACCAGAAAATATTCTTTTTGTTGGTGATGACTTGAAAATGGATGTGATGGGTGCACAGTCAGTAGGTATGCCAACAGCTTGGCTGAATCGAGATGGATCCGCTTTAGTAGAAAGTATTACTCCACTCTATCAGATCACTAGTCTGTTAGATCTCCTTGTGATAGAACCCCTTGAGATTGCAAATTAATCTATGCATCGGTTTTTCATAACTCCGGATAATATTACGGACGATAAAGTGATTATACTAGGTAGCGATGTCGCACATATGCGAACTGTGCTGCGCCTTAAAGAGGGAGATAGGGTTCAAGTTTTAGATGGTCGGGGTAATTGTTATACTATTATTCTAACGAGAGTGAGTCGCGATCGAATTGAAAGTACTATTTCTTTAAAAGAAGATGCGAGTAATTGTGAGTCACCTTTAAGAATTTGTCTTGGTCAGGGAATGGTTAAAGGTGCTGGTTTTGATGGTATTGTACGTAAATCGGTTGAGTTGGGCGTGGATAAGATTGTGCCGATTAGTGCAACTCGGAGTATTGCAAAATTATCTCAAGAAGATTCCGAACGAAAAATGAATCGCTGGTGCAGAATTTCTAGAGAGGCATCAAAACAATGTGGCCGTAGCAGTATCCCTATAATTGGACCTAAATCAGCTACTGTTAAAGAATTTTGTTTTACTAATCGAGAGTCAGATCTAAAGATTATTTTTTGGGAAGAAGAACGATCCTTTCAAATAAAGAATTTGTTACATAGAAGTAAACTTAAGTCTGCGGCAATTCTTATTGGGCCTGAAGGAGGTTTTTCATCTAAAGAAGTTGATGCTTCTAGAAAATATGGATTCCAGCCAGTCTCACTTGGGCCACGTCTATTGAGAACAGACACAGCTCCTCTTGCTG
>JAPYPM010000053.1 GCA_029937635.1 Nitrospinaceae bacterium | reverse complement strand
GACAAACCACATGAAATACAACCTTCCTCAATCCAAACACGTGTAACAGCCATTTTTCTCAAGCCTCATATAGTTAATATCTTGATTATACAATAATTTCACAGGATCCTTCGTCAGTATTGCTTATCAAAGCGAAGTAACATAAAATAGTTTAATTTTATTGCAAGAAAATATTTTTTTACAAATTAATTAATTCACGAATGTTACTAATTTACACTTACTAGACAAGTCTAATTTAATTTTTAACAATTCAATCTTATTTTATTTTTAAAGACCTATGGCCCCCATAAAACAAATAGATGTTCATAAAGTAAAGGGTTTTGAAGATAACGGTTCTGCAACCATTCTGGACATACGAGACCCTTCTTCATTTAAGGCTGGACACATACCAAATGCAATACACCTTAGTGATGGCACTGTTGAACAGTTTATAATTGATACAGATAAAAAAAAACCGTTAATAGTTTATTGCTACCATGGTATTTCAAGCCAAGGGGCGGCGGCGTATTTCTCTGAGCAAGGATTTAAAGAAGTGTCCAGTATGATAGGGGGATTTGAAGGCTGGTTATCGGCTTTTCCAAACTCTACTGAGAAGGCGTGAAAAATGAAAGGTCTTCTGTTTGCCACTATAGCAATTATTTTTTTTGCAATTCCTTCACTTGCCCTTGAAAATTATAAAAATGGAATTCTTGCCTTTGAACAAGGTGACTACGAAACTGCTTTAATAGAATTCAAAGCCCTAGCTAAGCAAAATGACTCGCTTGGTCAGTATGGCCTCGGGTTGATGTATGACTTGGGAACTGGCGTTTCAACAAATTTCAAGGAAGCAGTCAAATGGTATCAGCTCTCGGCTGATCAGGGTAATTCCGACGCGCAAAACAATCTTGCCACGATGTATGCAGAAGGCGAAGGAGTTGTAAAAGATGCTATTAAGGCTAAAAAATTGTACGAGAGTGCAGCGCAACAAGGGAATTTTGATTCTCCCAATAATATAGGCACAATGTATCTACAAGGAATAGATATTACCCGTAATTACGTAAAGGCTTACATGTGGTTTCACCTAGGTGAAATGAAAGGGGATCGAGGAGCTAAAAAAAACAGAGCATTTGTTGAAACAAAAATGACCCCCGAAAAGATCATCGAAGCAAATAAAATGGCGGGAGAGTGGATGCAAAGATATGTAGGTTTTTAAGACTTTCAATAATCAAAGATCAAGACTATATCTAGATGATAGAAAAAAGAAATTTTTTGCGCGCCAAAGTAATGAAATCAACTTGTATAGCCAAAGATCAGGGAACATATAAGCTTGTTACGGAATCTACAGTACCAATTCCTGTTAATATTAATGTCCTTGATATATCGACTGGTGGTTTACGCCTCATTACAGAAGTAGAGATTCTAAATGGTACAAATTTTGATTTAATGATCCAAGAGATAAAAGCACTCTCTGGTACCACAGTTAAATGCAAAGTCACACGATCACTGTTTGATAAGTCAGATTCTATATATGAAATTGGAGTGCGATTTATACCGGCAAATACTGATTACCTAAAGCAACTAGTAGAACTTCTTAAAAAATATTAACCATAGTTTTTTTTTAAAAGCCTTACCGAAAATAAAAATAAATACACATTTTTAAACACTTAAAATTAAGAGTTCCTGACAGTTTTAAATTTTTCATTTAAAGAAATCATATAACAACACTGGATACATCTAGCATATTTTTCTCGCCGTAAGTAGCTATATTCATAAGCTTTTCTTTAGCATCGATAGCCTTCGAAAAAAAAAAGCTTAAAACAACCTTTCCCAGATTGTCTAAATTACCCAGCTAGTCAAACATTGCGTACTTTAAAATAAGTATTATTTATGGTTTTAATCGTTTTTTTATTTAAGTATATAACTAATACGTAAACACAAAACTAATTTCTAACACTATCAAAAACCATATTAAACTTAGGACTAATATTTTTATTTAAAAGCTTTATCAACTTATATCTTAAGGTAAAAGCTTATCCCATCGATAAGAAAATAGAGCAATATTCTATAGGAGAAATAACATGTTATATAAATTAGAACCAAGGCAAAAAAATGCTAATTGCCCTCATTGCAAATCAACAGAAACATTTATCTCGCTCTACAAAGAAAGTCGCTATTGCAACAACTGCGATCGAACTTTCAATCAATCAGAAAAAATTCATTGGGAAGAAGATGAAGAAGGAAAACTAAATAAGAGAATACCTATGCACTGAGAGGGAAGACAAATTCACTGACTAAATTCTATCTAATGTTCTAAAAGACCAGAGAATATACTCTATAATAACCTGTCAAGCTATCATGAGTTACCAGGCTAAAACATAATAAAAATCAACCGATTACCCACCTTATAATCTTATTTTTAGATAAAAACATTCCAGTTCAGAACCCAAACAACAAAAGTAATTTAAAAAAACCTATCTAGTCTTTCTAATAAATTTTCCTAGTTCGAATTCAAAAATATTATAGATAAATATAACAACGCTTGACCGTAATCATAATATTTATCTTACCCGGAAATTGTAAAGCCGACTAATTTTGGTTTATGCAAACTAATAATATTTATTAAATATTTTTTATAACTACACCAAAAACTATGACTTAGATAATAAAATCAATAATTTATGCCTAAAGTAATAACCCACCTTATAAAGATAACCACCTTATATAATGGCAGGAAATAATAATAAAATTTTGAGAATGATTGTAATCAAGACTACTTAAAGTTTAAAAAAGAGAAGTTACTGTTTATAATCTCGCACTCTTGTCGTACATATGCTAAAATTGTTTAAAAAAAATAATACTATATTAATTATTTAAAGCTTATTAAGCTCTCATAATGTCTTTAGATAAATGATATTTCTGAATCTACGAATTAACATACGTTGTTTTTTTATTCAAAGTCCTACTTCTTATAAGTGTGAAATTTAAAAAATTAACGGGCCAAATGGTTCGCAAGAGATAAATGTAAAACTCAATAAAAGTTTTACAATTCTAACCGGCATGAAAAAAATCTACCGGTTTTCCCTTCAATAAAATAGGCGGTCCTTAATGAATCAAGTAAAAGTTTATGACAGTTCCGGCACTCTTAAAAAAATAATTTCATCTAAAGAATTAAAAAAAAGGGCTGATATACTAATTACAAACCCTATGCAATATAGAAAGTCCAACAAGAAACCCTCTACACCTTCATCTCCCAATGTTCTCAGCAAATAATCAGTACTTTCGGTACGATTTAATTTTAAGAGTACCGAAAGTTATTCCCTCCTAAAACTTTAAATTCTTAACTACACCTTAAAAAACTATTAATAAATTAGTACTCGAAGAACAGATCGACTGATAATCATACTAAGCACCTTCCTGAAAACCTTTTGCTTTAACAGTCACTTTATAATCAAACTCTTTAATGCTTTTCCAATACTTTTTGTAGCATTGTTCATGACTCGAAGAGGTTAAAGTAATATTTCTTCCACCTCCAGCACTGACCATCGCAAAACTTGAGCATCTCCACATTCTGGACAAATATTAGATCGATTTGGCTCAGTCTCTAAAGCTTTTGCTAAACTTAACATTGAAAACATATCAATCCGTCTTCAAATTTTTTTTCCGTGAACATTCGTATAATTATTATTTTTTTGAGAACTAGAGTTTTGCTTACCAAGGTTATCAGTTAATGAAACAACATTTACTACCTCGTAAAGGTGAAGCATATCTCTTGTGTTAACAACTGCGATATCTCCTGAACCATATTGAAAACTCTCATAACACAACTTTTGAGTATTTTTTGGTTCCACTATCTGCCCCTCATATTATATAACCCGGTACAAACAATGATACAATGCTAATACTATTTATATCTACCGTCAAGTTTTTCAATGATTTATACAAATATTTTTTTCAACAAGGAAATGGGTCTATCTTTAACATAGGTTATATAAATATAATTAATATATGATAAGTCCTAATTTTTTATTTTATATCTAAAGTCACTTATTTGATTAAATCAAAAAATGGCCCAATCAAACTTCAATTATCAAAGAGGTTAAAATAAATGAATGCTCTTGCACGATATTTGTTAGTATTTTTGCTTGGATGGTCTGGGGCTGTATGGAGTTATTCAGACTTGATTTACAAAGCGAATAATAATCCAGAAAAGATTAAAATACCGCAAAAGACAAATGATATTTCTTTGCCCGATGCTCTAAAACCGAGCTCTGAAGAAACTAGTGGTCTTAACGCTCAAAGTATCGAACTAAGCTCCCCTACTACAATTCCCAAACAGGAAGAAACGACCGAAGAGAAAACTATAAATCAATAAAACGTTAAATTAAAAATAGAGCGGATGTTCTTATGGCTATTTTTTTTAAATATTTATTTCAAACTAATGCTAGTTTTTCGTACTGGGTTCCCCGAGTGATATTGGGTTGTGTGATGTTCCCTCATGGTGCTCAAAAACTTTTTGGCTGGTTTGGTGGTTTTGGCTTTACTAATACAATGACTTATTTTACAGAAACAGCTGGTTTACCTTGGGTTATTGCGTTTTTGATTATCATGGGAGAGTCATTTGGATCGCTAGGGTTGATCGTAGGCTTTTTTACTCGGTTATCCGCATTTGGGTTAATTTGCATAATGGTGGGAGCTATTATAACTGTACATATACCTAATGGTCTTTTCATGAACTGGTTTGGCAAACAAGCGGGAGAAGGCTTTGAATATCACCTTTTAGTTATAGGAATAAGTATCCCTCTTCTGGTTAGTGGTGGTGGAAAATATTCGGTGGATGAATTAATAAATAAAAAAATCCTAAAAACTACCCTCTCTAATGTTTAAGACTACTCTTTAGGCACTTGATACTTTTACAGTATTATTTGCTATTTAAATTATCGTATCCAGAAAATTCTTTCAAAGTTGTTTTATTGACTTCGATTTTTCCTTATTAAAACTCTCTTTCAACTCTTCTTTAAAGGATTTCTGTACTCTTCTATCTCTTCTTTTCCATACAATTAAAGTATTTTTTTCATTATTGTTTTCAGGGATTCTCATAGCAATACCTATTTTTTAAGTCATACAAAATTTATCGATAATTTATCAATTTCACTTAAATAAAACCCTGTTTTAAGATCATTGTATTTAACGACTTTCTCATTACAAAACTCATAAACTACTGTTTTATTGAAATATTATTAATTTTTTATCATTTTATATGTATAATCTAGATGTGAAATAATATTTGTGGTGCAGTCAAGAAAGCAAGATCCATTATTGGTAACGCCTTTTTATTTAAAATCCTTAATAATAGAGGAAGTAGTTATGGGCTTAATTTGTAAAATTCACCGACTTTGGGCGGTTATTTTACCCACACTGCTACTAGCGGTAGCATTCCAATATGCACATCAATTAAATATGATGATTAGTTTAATTGAGGACCTGAGCTTCAAAAAAACTATGACAATATTGTTGATATCCTTCCTTGCTATCTGGTCACTCCTTTACGTGAGCTCTATCTTTTTTATTCGACTTTTGAAATGGGTTTGGTTTGGCACCCCAACCACTGAGTTAGAAAAACCAAATATGCCAAAAAATAAGCTGTTAGAATCTCACACAAAAAACCGCATTGAATACCACGATTCAAAAGAACAGGAAAGTTTATTTCGACTTGACTTACAAGATGAACCAATAGAACCAATCCCTGAAGCAGAGGGTCTAGAAAGCGAATTAACCAAAAAAATGCAGTAAAAAAATAAAAATGAGACCATAATGACTGAAAAAATTTTTAAAAATGATAATGAGTGGCGGGAACAATTATCACCAGAGCAGTTTAAAATATGCAGAAAAAAAGGAACCGAACAAGCATTCAGTGGCAACTATTGGGACAGCAAAGAAATTGGCATCTACCGGTGCGCATGTTGTGGCAACGAACTGTTTGATTCAAACTCAAAGTTTGATTCTGGTACTGGCTGGCCAAGCTTTTATCAAGCCATAAACTCAGAACAAATTGCAACTAAAGAAGACAGTTCTCTCTTTATGAAAAGAACAGAAGTATTATGCAACAAATGCGACTCGCATCTAGGCCATTTATTTCCTGATGGCCCTCAACCAACCGGATTAAGGTATTGCATCAATTCAACATCGCTAGAATTGAAAAAGAAATAGTTAAACCCTCTTACTCACACCAGGACTCATCCTTAAACTCCTAACTACAACCCATAAGATAGCTAACTTCTTTAAGCAAATTTTACACATAATTACAAGCTCACAATCGAACTAAAGTTCAAAGAAATAATTTCCGATAAAGAATGATGAATGCCTCTGATTTTCAACAAAATTACTCAAGTAAAGTAACGGGGGAAAACTATGGAAAGTTTAAAATTTGCAGCGCATATCTCTAATAATTGGAACAAAAAAAAACATTTTAGTGGGCCCAAAAAGTATTTATTGAAATCAGTCATAGCATCAATTAGCGGAGCATCCATTCCAGCAATAGTTTTTTATTTCTTGATCTGATTAGAAAAAAAATTTATGATTTTTCTCTGATAGTTTTTCCCGACCTGCACAATAGATAAATATATATATTAAATAACTTCTTGCATTCATACGGATGGTAGGATTCATGCATTAGATAAAAAGTCTAGTAAAAACTTTAACTTTGAAAGGGTTTACTTACAACGGCATAAGAACTATATCCGTTTATTCAATGTGCTTCGCTCCAGTTTTCCCCCCAACCCATATCGACAACAATTGGGACAGACAGCTTGCAAGCTCCTTCCATTTCTTTACTTACTAATGACTCAATTTCTTTTTTCTCATGAATAGGACATTCAAAAAGCAATTCATCGTGAATTTGCAAAATCATCTTTGAACTTAATTTTATTTTTTTCAAGCTTCTGGAAAGTCGTATCATAGCAACTTTAATAAGATCTGCTGCACTACCCTGAATTGGAGAATTAATAGCTATTCTTTCAGCACTTTCTCTAACCTGCCTATTATCACTTTTAAGGTCAGGTAAGTATCTTCGACGATTAAACATAGTCAATGTATACCCGCACTCACGAGCCTCAGCGATCGTGTTATTCATAAAACCTTTAACCTTACTGTATAATAAAAAATACTGGTCAATAAAATTTTTAGCATCGTTTCTACTAATATTGAGTTGGCGTGAAAGTCCAAAAGCACTAAGACCATAAATAATGCCAAAGTTCACCGCTTTAGCAATACGTCGTGATTTTTCATCTACCTGGTCTATAGAACCCCCAAAAATATCAGCTGCTGTTCGTGCATGAACATCCTCACCTTTATCAAAAGCATTTTTCAAAGCTTTATCTTTTGACAAGTGGGCTAGAATTCGCAACTCAATTTGAGAATAGTCAGCGGATAAAAGTATATTATCACCCTCTGCTGTAAACGCTTTACGGATTTCCCTCCCCATATCAGAACGTATCGGTATGTTTTGAAGATTAGGATTACTACTACTCAAACGTCCAGTAGCTGCAATAGTCTGATTAAAAGAAGTGTGAACTCGTCCCGTATTATTAAATATCTCTCTAGGAAGGGCATCTACATATGTAGTCTTGAGTTTTGCTAATTGACGATAAGAGACAATCTGCTTAGGAAGTTTGTGATCTGTAGCTAAGAACTCAAGAACGGACACATCAGTAGAATACCCTGTCTTTGTTTTTTTAACTATCGGTAGCTTGAGTTTTTCAAATAAAATCACAGAAAGTTGTTTAGGAGAATTTATATTGAACTCTTCACCGGCAAGTAAATATATATCCTTTATCAAATGAAGCAATTCTTTATCTATTTTACTTGAAAGTTCTACAAGGTGTTTCCGGTTTACGTGAACACCATTTAATTCAATTTCAGCAAGGACCTCTAACAACGGTAACTCAATCTCCTTATATAACTTAAGTGTACTTCCATTAAGCTTGGGTTCTAGTTTTTCCTTAAGCCTCCAAGTCATATCAGAGTCCTCGGCAGCGTATTCTGTGGCTTGATCAACTTCAACCCCATCAAAACAAATTTCCTTTTTTCCAGTGCCTACCATCTCTTTATATGTTAGATTTTGATGCCCAAAATACTCCATAGTAAGAGCATCTAACCCATGGCCTCGACTAGATGGATTGAGCAGGTAAGAGGCAATCATCGAGTCAAAATCCACACCATCTAAAGCAATACCTTCATTAGCCATAACGATAAGATCATATTTTATGTTATGGCCACATTTTTTAATGCTCTTATCTTCGAAAATTGGTTTTAATCTTTCACACACCTTTTTAAGTTCTAATTGATCGGGCGCCCCAAGATACCTGTGAGCCAACGGGAGATAACAGGCATAACCATCCCTAAATGAAAATGAAATACCAACCATTCTCGCCCAGACTGGCCGTTTACTTGTGGTTTCTACATCAAACGCAAAATATTTTTCCGTTACCAAGCGTTTCAAAAGATCATCGAATGATTCTTCAGTCAGGATAGTTTTATAGTCTGAGCGATCAACCTTAAGTGGGTTAGTCACTTCACCTTGAACTCCTTCGAGGAAGGATACAAACTCGAATTCTTCGAACAATTTTTTGAGCTTACCTCTATCGACTTTACCAAGCTTCATTAAATCCGAATTAAATTCCAAATCCATTTTTGTATCGATTGTAACAAGCTCACGACTCATGAAAGCATTCTCCTTGTCACGTTCTAATTTCTCTTTAACTTTATTCTTTTCGACTTCATCGATCCGTTTGTAGAGAGATTCTATAGAACCAAATTTTTGAATCAATGCAGCTGCTGTTTTTGGGCCAACCCCTGCCACCCCTGGGATATGATCACTGGAATCTCCCATCAAACCCATTACCTCGATAACCTTGTCTGGAGACACACCAAATTTTTCTAAAACATCTTTATCCATGAACTTTTTATTTTTCATAGTATCCAACATATGTACATTAGGTGATATCAACTGCATCATATCTTTATCACCACTAACAATAACTACATCTAACCCTTCTTTTGCTCCCTTTTTGGCCAGCGTTCCAATTATGTCATCAGCTTCAAACCCAGGTCGGCGTATACTTGATAGACCATATGCTTCGACAATGGGCTCAAAATAAGGAAATTGTTTAGAAAGTTCTTCCGGAGGCGCATCCCGATTAGCCTTGTAATCAGGATATATTTTGTGGCGAAACGTTTTATCTGGACTATCAAATGCAACGACAAGATAATCTGGTTTTTCGTCACGAATTACTTTTTGCAACATATTTATAAATCCGTACAAAGCATTTGTTGGAAATCCTTTGGATGTTGCGAGCTGTTGCCGCAAACCAAAAAATGCACGAAAAATGTATGAAGAACCATCTATTAGGTAAATTGTTTTGGGCTTGGACATAAACTAATATTTAATCAAATATTTAAACCAATACATATCAAACAAAATAATAAAATTAAACTCATGAATTCAGCAACTTGGATTGCTGAGCGAATAGAGTTGTGCTAATATTAAAAGCGTTTGACTTAACTCCTAAGAGCTTTTAAACATAAATAGTTAAAGACAATTATGGGCAACGACAAGGGTATCTTGAAAAGAAGAGAAATTCAAGATCGCGCAATTTTAAAAACAGCAAAACACGTCTTAAAGGTTGAAAGCGATGCAGTGGCCGCCCTAGCTAAACGTCTTGGAGTGGATTTTCCAAAAATCGTCCACACATTGGGCGGCGAGGGAAAGGGGAGATTGATCGTTACGGGAATGGGGAAATCAGGATTAATTGGTCAAAAAATTGCGGCATCTATGTCGAGCGTCGGATTAACTGCTATTTACATGCACGCGGCAGAGGCAATTCATGGTGACCTAGGACTGATTTCTAAAAATGATATTATCATTGCTTTATCTAATAGCGGAGAAACTGAGGAAATAATTAAACTCATCCCTGCCCTTAAACGTCTTAATTGCACACTGATAGCTATCACAGGAAATATTAAGTCGACATTAGCCATACGTAGTAACTTTGTTCTTGATGTTGGTGTTAAAAAGGAAGCCGGAGGAAATGGTCTTCTTCCCACCTCAAGTACTACAGCAATGCTAGCTATGGGAGATGCTCTCGTGGTTGCATACCTTGAGCTAAATGGATTCAAAGATGAAGTTTTTGCACGAAATCACCCAGGAGGAAGCATTGGAAGAAAAATGCTGACTACCATTGAAGATGTAATGCACACAGGGGATCAAATTCCTATCGTTTACGAAAACTCCAATCTCTCCACCATCATTTCAGAAATAACTCAAAAACGACTAGGTGTCACTCTGATTATAGACAAAAAGAAGCACCTTAAAGGAATTATCACCGATGGTGATCTTCGGCGGATGATTGAACAGAAAAAAGATGTGTCAAAAATTTGCGCACGGGATCTTTCTAATAGTTTTCCAAAATACTTAGAACAAACTAACTTAGCAACAGAAGCAGTACAACTCATGGAAAAACATTCAATCACATCACTGGTTGTTAGCACAAATGGGAAAAAGGTTGATGGAATTATCCACCTCCATGACCTCTTAAAAGCTCGAATTATTTAAAGTTAAAAAAATTAGAACAAAATACTTCTATCTAAACGCTATAGTATTGTGCAAAAAATAATTACTTTTTTCGCAACCGAGTTAAATATATGACTGGCAGTGACCTTAGAAAAAAATTTTTGAAGTACTTTGAAGACAAACAACATATTCAAGTAAAAAGTTACTCGCTCGTCCCCCACAATGACCCTAGCCTATTGTTTACCAATGCGGGAATGGTCCAATTTAAAAATATTTTTTTAGGGCAAGAAATAAGTGTCCACAAAAAAGCGGTCTCGGTACAAAAATGCGTACGCGCTGGAGGAAAACACAACGACTTAGAAATGGTTGGTCGAACTGCAAGGCATCATACCTTTTTTGAAATGCTTGGAAATTTTTCCTTCGGCGATTATTTTAAAAATGATGCAATAAAATATGGGTGGGACTTTCTAACAAACATAGTCGGATTACCTAAAGACAAGCTATACGTTTCTATTTACAAGGATGATAATGAGGCATTTGATATTTGGAAAAATACTATTGGAATTCCGAACAACCGCATAAGCCGACTTGGAGACAAAGATAATTTCTGGTCTATGGGGAACACCGGACCATGCGGCCCCTGCTCAGAAATTCACATTGACCAAGGAGAAGATGTTGGATGCGGAAAAACCACCTGTGCCGTCGGCTGCGATTGCGATCGTTATCTTGAAATATGGAACCTAGTTTTCATGCAATACAATAGAGATGAATCTGGCAACCTTACTGCATTACCCAACCCATGCATTGACACAGGAATGGGTTTAGAACGACTAGCTGCTGTAGCTCAAGGAAAAACTTCAAACTACGACTGCGACCTTCTAATGAACATTATAAAAGAAGTCTGCCGAATTACGAAAAGAACTTACGGCTCTAACATCAAGCATGACATTTCGATTCGAGTTATAACAGACCATGCTAGAGCAGCTGCCTTTCTAATTGGAGATGGGGTACTTCCCTCAAATGAAGGGAGAGGCTATGTCGTCAGAAGAATTATTAGACGCGCACTCAGACACGGAAAACTCCTAGAACAGAGTGGTCCATTTTTTTTCAATATCACTGATTATGTAACAAATATTTTCTCTGATGCTTATCCCGATTTCAAACAAAACTCAAGTTTCATTCATCGAGTAGTCCAAAATGAAGAATCAAATTTTGCAAATACTCTAAATTTTGGGATGCAACGCATGGAAGAAATTCTCAACCATGTCC
>JAPYPM010000052.1:1528-11833 GCA_029937635.1 Nitrospinaceae bacterium | reverse complement strand
TGGAGAAACAACCGCTGGGCGGTTGTATTCAAACGTTCCCTAAGCACTGGCGACAAGAATGATACTCAGTTCTCAGGTGGCAAAACGCCAATGGCGATTGCAATCTGGAATGGTGGTAACAAGGAAAGAAACGGACAGAAAGCAGTGACGCAGTGGAATACTCTCCACTACTAATCTGAATAAAGTCTGAGAGGTATTTACCGGGGAAGAGACGGCTTAGGCCGACTCAACCCCGGTTTTTTTTTGGGATAAATAAAAGTTATTTAACTAAAGACCAACCCATGTCTGCCCAGCGTTGCATCCCACCATCGCTAACGCATACAATATTTTCCAGCCCCGCCCCCTGCAGTGCTTCTGCAGCCATTTTTGCTCGGCCTCCCATCTTACAGTGAACATAAACAGTTTTATATGACTTAAGGTTTTCCGCTTCACTGGCTACTTCTTCGTGTGGGGTATTTTGTGCTCCTTCTATATGTCCCTCATTAAACTCTGAGGGTGAACGAACATCTAAAACCAAAACATCAGAAGTTAAATTTGAGATAAGGTTATGTAATTCATCGGCAGAAATATGCTCCATGGTGTCTCCATTAATGAAGTAGAAAAAATAAAAACTTAGACAAAAAATATAACACTCAGATTACAAAACAGACACAAAAGATTCAATTTATATTAAAAAATAATTAATTATAAAAATATTGAGACATAAATCTTAAATTAAGAAGCTATATAAAAGAAAAGAAAAAAAGTACTAAGAAACACTAACGTATTAAAAAATATAAAGTAATTAAGGTAGAAAAAAATTACCGCATCTCAAATAATATGGGAAGAAAATACCGTTGTTGATAATAAAAAAAGAGAAAGATAAATAAAAAACAATGAATTTAGAAAGAAAAAAAACTTATTTTAAAAGGAGTTACATCTCACTTGGCTAAAAGAAAGAAAATATAAGCAACTTTGGTATAGGTATTGCTCTATGAATAGATAAATCAAATTAAACAGGAATATACAATGCACGAAGGGTTAATTATAGCAGCATCAGGGGGAATCAAACAACAAGTCAAAATGGATGTATTGGCAAACAATATGGCCAATCTAAATAATGCCGGGTTTAAATCCGACGGAGTTGTATTTAGAGAAATATTCCCACCATTTGATAAGAATTCCAGTGTTGAAACAAGAGAGAACGCATTAGTTTCTCCCAATGATTCAAGTGAAACTGTAGCTTACGTTGCAGTGGACTCTATATATACAGATCACTCGCAGGGCATATTTCAAAAAACAGATAATCCACTAGATTTGGCATTAGAGGGAGATGGATTTTTTGAGGTCGATACCCCACAAGGTCTCCGATACACAAGAAACGGAAATTTTCGTTTAGACACGGAACAACATGTGGTGACCCAGGATGGAAACTTTGTATTAAATAGCAACCAAAAGAAAATAAAAATTCAAGATAGCAGAGGAATGATAGCTGTAGGACCCGAAGGGAAAATTAGTATAGGGGATGGATTTGAAAACCAAGATGCGGGTCAAATAAGGTTAGTAAAATTTGAAGACAATAAAGCATTGGCAAAAGAGGGTAACGGTTTATACAAGATTATGGACAATGAAGTTGAACCACTATTAGCAGACAACTTAAGAATTACACAAGGAGCACTAGAACGCTCAAACGTTAATTCGGTTGAAGAAATGACAAACATGATTACAGCAATAAGAGCGTTTGAAGCATATCAAAAAATAATACAAACATTAGATGATGCAGATGACAAAGCTGTGAATTCCATAGGAAGAATAGTTTAAAAATAATTAAAAAAACACGGAAAAGAAAGGGAAAAAATGATTCGAGCATTGTATACGGCAGCCACAGGAATGAATGCGCAAGATACGAATGTCGCAACAATTTCAAATAATATAGCTAATGTTAACTCGACCGGATACAAGAAAAGTCGAGCAGAATTTCAAGATCTTCTATACCAAAACCTAAAATTGGTAGGAACATTATCACCAAATGGAAATCAGATCCCGACAGGGAGTCAGCTGGGTTTAGGAACCAAGCTCGGGGCAGTTGCAAAAATATATACCCAGGGGGATTTTGTAAAAACAGAGAATCAACTTGACATGGCAATCTCAGGAAAAGGATTTTTTCAAATTGCTCAACCAGATGGAACAATCGCTTACTCACGGGCGGGATCATTCAAGATAAACAATACCGGACTTGTTGTAACGGCTGACGGATTACCAATGGAACCGGCAATAACAATTCCACAAGATTCTCTAACTATTTCAATTGATGAGAGCGGAAGCGTTTCCGTTTTGCAACCTGGAGCAACAGCGCCAACGGTATTAGGTACGATTCAATTAGCAACCTTTCAAAACAATGCGGGTCTTCAGGCAGTCGGAAATAATAATTTTAAACAAACCGATGCATCGGGAGCACCAACCGTTGGTAATCCTAACTCAGATGATCGGGGAAAACTTCAGCAGGGTTTTCTTGAGATGTCAAATGTGAGCGTGGTGGAGGAGATGGTAAATTTGATTTCGGCTCAAAGGGCTTATGAAACAAATTCGAGAACAGTGCAAACCGCCGATGAAATGCTACAAACAGCCAACAATATGAAACGATAAAAAACGAGGCATTGAAACATGAATAAAAAATATAAAAAAAAATGGGTCGCGTTGGTAATAGGTATCGGATTATGGGTAATGACGGGATCAATTTTATGGGCAGAAACTGAAAATACAAAAACAATAACCTCGCAAGACATAAGGGAAAGTGCAGAAAATTATTTGATTAACCACTTGGACTGGGATCCTGAATCAATGGATATCCAAATTAATTATGAAGCAAGTGATTTTAAAGTACCCGCAGGGAAGCTACTTCTTGATTATGGAAGGATAAATAACCCAAGAGGAGTAGGGCGAATCTCATTAACACTTTTGGTAAAAGTAGATCAAAAATTTATCAAAAGACTGCGAGTAAACGCAAGAGTTGGAGTGTACCAGGATGTTGTAAAAATAGTGAACGCGTTACAACGTGGAAATGTAATCAGAGAATCAGACATAGTTATAGAGCGAACACGAACCGAGAGATTAATAAGAAATACGCCGACTGCTCTAGACAAAGTAATAGGTCAGGCGGCAACTAGAAATTTACAAGCTGGGAACATAGTAAAGTTTAGGGATTTAAAAAAAATTCCTACAATAAAACGAGGGGCACGTGTAATTATTTTGGCAAGAAAAGGCAGTATGAAAATTACAGCATCTGGAACGGCCCGGGAGGATGGTTTTAAAAACAGCATAATCCAGGTGATCAACCTTGAAACAAAAAAAACAATATATGCCGAGGTAATTAACTCAAAAACGGTGGAGGTCAGTTTTTAAATGAAAGATAAAAATATTTGTAAACCGGGGGAATTTATAAGAATAGCAATAATGACATTGAGTTTAGTGGGTATTAATGCGTGCACAACTATACAAAAAGCAATAGCACCGGAAGCCGTGGCAGTGATTCCACAAAAAATATATAAGGCAACACCCATAAAATTTAACGATGGTGGAATATGGCCAGGGGATACGGCTAAAAATCTTCTTTTTGAAGATACAAAAGCAAAAAAAGTAGGAGATATCCTCACCGTATTTTTAAATGAGACTGCAACATCAACTCAATCAGCAACTACAGATACATCAAAAGCTTCAGAAATTGGACTTTCAACAACATCAGTTCTGGGATTGCCAAGCAATATGGGAGTTAAAAATTTTCTTGGGCTGGGTACCGGCTTTGATCCATCGCTTGGAGCCACCAATGAAAGATCAAATAAGGGGAGTGGGACAACAACACGAAGTGGAAGTTTAACGGGAACCGTATCAGTGACAATTGTAGCAATCAACGAAAGTGGAAACTTAGAAATAGAAGGATCTCGTTCTGTGACTGTAAATTTTGAAGAACAATTGATGGTTATAACTGGAATGATTCGTCCTTCAGATATCAACTTTGATAACACGATTAACTCTTCTTTGATCGCAAACGCTTCAATCACCTATACCGGAGATGGAGTGATCGCAGAAGAACAAAGGGTGGGTTGGCTTATGCGTGCCATAAGTTATGTTTGGCCATTCTAAAAGTAAATGATTTAAAAATAAAGTTACAACGAATCATTATTAATATTAGAAATTTAAGTTAAACAGGTAGGTATCGCATGAAAAAAAATCAAAATAGAGTGAAAATTTTAACATGCAAATACAAAGTAAAGTCATGGTTTATTGCAACATTTGCAGTATTCATGATTTTGTCTTGTACTCAAGATATAGAAAACCTTGTAGGACCAAGTTACTCGGGTTACACAATAGGTTTAACAGCACAGTATGGAGGTGTTGGGATAGTAAAAAGTTCATTAGGATCAGCAACCATACGTGTAGAAGTAGTTACAGCAGCAGGTGTACCCGTAAATGGAGCTGCTATTACTTTAACTAACACTTTAGGCACACTCGGGGCAGCAGCGTTAATCACTGTTAATGGAGTAGCCACAACACTTTTGCAAGCAGGAGATACAGCAGGGACAGCTTATGTTGTAGCAACAGTAGAAAATATAACCGCAACAACAACTGTTCCAATATTAAGTTTCTAAAACATTAAATAAAATAAAATTTATTAGTTTAAATAAAAAAATAAAACTCCAATTTATAATGAAAAATAGATGCAAAGTTTGGTTGTTATGTCTTTTATCAGCAACTTTGATTCTGTCTTGCACAGATGATATAGAAAATGGTGGGGCTGCACTCTTAGGTCCATCATTTGGACTTACGGTTATTCCACAAAACTCAACAATACTAAAAGCCGGAGCGCAAATTTTTGCCGCTACAGGGGGAGTTGCTCCATACACTTTTTATATAGCTAATACGTCCACAGGAACCTCACTAGGTACAATGGTTCCCGCAACTGGTGTATTTACAGGTGTTGCGGCTTTAAATGCAGCGCCCGCAGGTACTGCCACGGTAACGGCAGTAGATTCTACAGGAGTTACAGGAACAACAACTATAACCGTACTACCAACCATCCTAATAGCAACACCAGGTAGCGGGATAATTACTGAAGCAGGAGATTTGGCAATTACTGCAACACTTCTATCAGGTTCTGCTCTAATAACCTGTTCAGTTTCTAGGGACGATTCTTCTGGTACGACAACAATACCTACAGTAGGTGTGGCTGGAGCAATTTGTACAGTGACCGCATCTGCAATTCCAGCATCGGGAACTGAAGATTTCACTGTAACATTAACAGATTCAATTAATGGGGATTATGCTACAGCTAAACTTACATTGGGTACCCCGTAACATAAAATGACGAGGAGATTGAAAACGTTGAAACAAACTTTAAAAATATTTTTTCCGATAGTTTTGATCGTCTTGATGTTCGTAGATACAGCTATGGCTGCCCGTATCAAAGATCTATCAAGCATAAAGGGGGTTCGAAACAACCAGTTAATCGGTTTTGGACTGGTAATTGGCCTTGCCGGAACGGGGGATAGTGCAACCAACGTTTTTTTCTCGATTCAGTCTGTATTTAATATGCTTAAAAAAATGGGAGTAACAATCCCAGCAGGAGAGATAGACGCCTTAAAATTTAAAAACGTGGCTACAGTTATGGTGACCGCAGAATTACCTTCATTTGCCCGCCAAGGAGATCGAATAGATGTGACAGTTTCTTCTGTGGGTGACTCAAAAAGTCTGCAGGGTGGCACTTTATTAATGACACCACTTAAGGGGCCTGATAGCAACACATACGGGGTGGCACAAGGTCCTTTATCTATAGGTGGTTTTGCAGTTGCAGGTGGGGGTGCAGGTGCACAGAAAAATCATAAAACAGTAGGGAGAGTAGTGAATGGGGCTTTGGTTGAAAGAGAACTGCCTCACAAATTTAATGCAAAAGGAGAACTAATATTTGCCTTAAAGAAAACGGATTTTACGACTGCACGAAGAATTTCCCAAGCAATCAATAATGAACTAAAAGACCAATCTGCATTTGTGATGGATGGTCGAACAATAAAAGTCGAAGTCCCAAAGTATTATTTAAATAACACTTCAGAATTGATTGCTCGCATAGAAACATTAAATGTTGAGCCAGATATAGCGGCACGAGTTATCGTCGATGAAAGAACCGGTACGGTTGTGATGGGAGAAAATGTTCGTATCTCAACGGTGGCAGTTGCTCACGGGTCACTATTTATTCAAATCAAGGGTGAAACTGCGGTGGACGATGATCCTCCCCCAGTTGCGGAACCAGGTTCAGTAAACCCAGAAAGAACAGCGGTTCCTATTGAGGAGGGAGAAGATAAGCTACTTGTAATGTCTAAAGGCGCATCACTGGGTGATATAGTTAATGGGCTCAACGCAATTGGGGTGACACCACGTGATTTGATTGCAATTTTACAATCAATCAAAGCTGCAGGCGCTCTTCATGCGGAACTAGTTGTCATTTAAAATAAAGACGTAAAATAGGTAAGCGGTAGAAGGAAATATTTTCCTTACTACCGCTTTTTTTGTGAATTAATTATCAAAACAGAATTAAATAACTATATATATTTAAAGGGTTTAATTATTTTTAAGTTGGATTAAATAATTTGGTATGGCCTTTGCATTTTGATTGGTTTATGGATAGCCCTAATCAGAAGAAATTTTGGTTGAGGTAAAAATAAAAACAATTATCTAACGAGTATTTATGTTTATTCCATCTAGTAGTAGTTCTGAGACGGCCATTTTACCTCAAATTGAGCAGGGCCGCTTGTCACAGTTGAGTGAATTGGCTAAACCTGGCAAGAATAAAAACAATAAACAATTAAAGTCTTTAGCAAAAGAATTCGAGTCTATATTTGTTCACCAACTATTAAAATCCATGCGTTCGACAGTACAAAAATCAGGTTTTTTTGATAGTCACGCCTCACAAATGTACGAGTCTTTGTACGATGAGGAGATGTCTAAATTAATGACTGAGCAAAAGGGAATTGGTTTAGCAGACATCATTTATAGAGATTTGGCTCGATTAGAAGAAAAAGTTAAAAAGGGTCAAAAAGAGAGTGAAATTTCGACAAAAAAAATAAATTCAGAAATTAATTTACAAGGTTAGAAAAAATGAATTCACTACTGAAGCATCTTTTAAACACTCTAGAAAAAAAAGTTATCCTTTACGAAAATTTTATCGCACTTTTACAGGAAGAATGGGGCTGTATTGCTGAATATTCAATAGATACCTTGGAATCTATAATATTAAGGAAAGATGAGTTAGTGCATCAATTACAAGTTTTGGAATCCGATAGGATCAAAATTATGAAAAAAGTTGCCAATGGGTTAGGTATTTCCCATGCAAGTTTAACTCTGAAAAAATTAGTAAACTTTCAAAAAAGTCAATTTAACCCAGGGTTAGCCAAAAGCCGAAAAAATATATTGGGGAAAATCCAAATTATAAATGAGTTAAATCATTCAATTCATGACTTAATGAAAAGATCATCGGAATCTTTTAGAAAGTCACTGGTGCACCTTCATACTGAAGGGGAGATTGCTTCTTCTCCATACCATGCGAATGGGAAAATTACAAAAACAAACAAATATAGCAGCATGCTAAGTATAGATGCTTAAACAAACAGTTAAAAAATGACAACAAATATTTTTAGTGCATTGAGTTCCGCAAAGTTGGGCCTATTAGCCCAACAGTTAGCGATAGAAGTTACAGGTCAGAATATAGCAAATGTGGAAACAGAAGGATATTCTCGACAAGATGTAGCATTTGAAGCAAACACACCAAGGAGTCATCTTAAATATGGTGGAATGCATAAAATTGGTACAGGCGTCCGCGTTGCCAGTATTGAGAGATCTCACGACCAGTTTTTATTTAAACAAATAATGGATGAAGGAGATTTGGCTGGGAGTTCAGATATTAAGAAACAGATATTTGATCAACTAGAACTATTATTCAACGAAGGATCTGGGAATAGCTTAAACGAAGCTTTAAGTAATTTTTTTGGATCCGTGAATGATTTGGCAACAAACGCAAGAGGGTTGTCAGAGCGTGCTGATTTAATTTCAAAAGGCCAACATCTGGCTACTATGTTCAGTCATACAGGGAAACAACTATTTACGATCCAAAGAAATATTGATGACACAGTAGGAACTGTAGTTAAAGAGATCAATATCCTTTTAACGCAAATTGGAAAATTAAATGAGAACATACATGCTAATGAGCCCGGATCACAATATAAAGCAAATGACCTTCGAGATAACCGGGACAGATTAGTTAAAGAGCTTTCCAAAAAAATTGATATACAACTGGTAGAGGAATCGGATGGTCAGATCAGTTTAACACTGAAGGATGGGACAGCTTTAGTGCTCAAGGAGCAAGTTTTTGATTTAAGTACGTCTTTGAATGGCGACAATGAATCCTTTAAGGACGTTTATATAGATAATGGGTCAGCAACTGGGTCAGCAACAAAAAATATAACGTCAACTATTCAGGGGGGTGAATTACGCGGTTATCTCGACATGCGGGATACAGAAGTAGAATCCATCCTCGATAAAATGAACATCTTGAGCGCATCTTTTATTCAAGAATTTAATGGTATTCACAGGGAAGGTTGGGGCCTTGATGGAAGTTCTGGCCTGGATTTTTTTTCGCCCCGTGATGTTTCGATTGATCTCGACAAAGACAATACAGGTTCAGCCCTGGTGAGCATAGTCAACGGAAGCCCAACCACGGTTCCGGTAGATGAGTTTGAAATTGCTTTTACTTCTAGCTCTTCATTTACTTTAAATAACCTGACAACAAATGCGAGTTCTGGGACGTTTACCTTTTCTGCAGGAAGTACTTTTAATATTAAAAATGGTTTTGCAGTCACAATATCCGGGATTGCGGAAGCAGGAGATAAAGCTATATTTTCAGTATCTGAGAATGCGGCAAGCGAAATGTCAGTTTCAAGTATAATTATCGCTGATGGACGAAAGATAGCGGCAGGAAGCACGGATCTTGGAGATGGCAATAATGCTTTGCTATTGGCTGACATACAAGAGGAATTATCTTTTAATAGCGTGACGTGGGGTGGTTCGGGATCAGGTTCATTTACGTTTGATGAATATTACAATGCCGTAGTAAGCACAATAGGAATTGGTTCATTTTCCGCGCAATCAATCCTTCGTCAACAAGAAGGAATTATGCTCCAATTAAATAGTAGGAGAGAAAGTATTTCAGGGGTTTCAATTGATGAGGAAATGATAAAAATGATCAAATTTCAGCAGGCCTATAACGCATCAGCTCGAATGATCACAGTGGTGGATGAAATGCTTGATACATTGAGCCGAATATAATTTATGTTAAACGAGAATTGTAAAACGGAGAACTGACATGGTAATGCGAGTAACCAGTCAAACGCAACAAGGAAGTGCAATAAATAATATTTTTCGTATTACAGAAAATATGTTCAATGCTCAAAAACAAATTACATCTGGAAAAAAAATACATAAGCCATCCGATGATCCATCTGGAATGCGAGATACGTTGGCATTACGGACAAATATAAAAGAAGTAACACAATATAATCGTAATATTACCAACAATAAACTTTTTTTAAGTTCCGGGGAGTCAGCACTTTCATCAATTTCATTGAGCTTGATTCGAGCGAAAGAAATGTCGGTCGCTGAGCTTGGTGGTCAGGCGACACAAGAAACAAGAGGATATGCAAGAGAAGAGTTGGACAATATAATCGCTAAAGTTCTTCAGGATGCAAATACAAAAGTAAAAAGCATGTATATTTTTTCAGGAACATCGGTTAACACAAATCCTTTCGAAGTAAGTGCCTCTGGTGCTGTATATAAAGGAAATTCAGATAGCTTGACGATAAAAATCGAAGATAATACTAATGTTAAGTTAACTGTACCGGGTTCACAAGCATTGGGAACAGATATGAATCCTAAAGTAACGGGTTCTACCAAAATTTCCAATTTAAACGGGGGCTCTGGTGTTCAATCCGGGAGTATTTTAATTACTGATAGAGCAGGAAATACTGGTAAATTTAATATCACGTCATCGATGACAATAGATAATGTTATTACCACTATAAGTACGATGTCAAATATAACCGCATCTATAAATAGTGCTGGGAATGGGATTACTCTCACCGATACAAGTTCTTTAATAACAAATTCTTTATCAGTTAGTGAAGTAGATGGAGGTAGAACCGCTTCAAACTTAGGAATTCTTGGCAAGAAAGATGGAAATATTGTGGGAGCCGACCTGGATGCGACTTTATCCACCGATACTTTAAT
>JAPYPM010000052.1:0-1518 GCA_029937635.1 Nitrospinaceae bacterium | reverse complement strand
TACTTTAATTTCTGATATATATAATGGAGAAGGACTCAATCTTGGGGATATCAGAGTTGTTAATGGTGCGGCTTCAGGTACAGTAAGCTTGAGCTCTGCGACAACAATAGGTGGAGTCATCGACTTAATTAATGCGGCGGCTTCTGGGACAGTAACAGCATCAATTGATAGTGCAGGGAATTCTCTTAGAGTGGTATCAAAAAATAGTTCTACAATCGCCGTGGTTAACAACGTTGGATCAGACAATACGGCTGAAGAACTTGGAATTGGTGGCGGGAAAAATGTATTAAACACCCTTATTAAGCTAAAGCAAGCTCTGAATCAGAATGACTCTATCGGTATTCTAGCAACTTTGGCAAATTTAGACTCCGGGATGGAGACTGTTAATGAGAGCATGGTATTTTATGGGGGCATTACCAGAAGATTAACTTCTACGGAAGCTGGGCATCATGAAAAAATTGTTAATCAGAATGAACAAATCTTGAATATCGAAGGGGCAGATATGGTTGAAGCGGCAGCAGAATTCGCATCAATGGAAGCAGCACTTCAAGCGTCATTAAGTGTAACAGCAAGGATTATTCAACCATCCCTGCTTGATTTTTTACGTTAAATATTCCACATAATGTTGGCTTCAAAAAATTATTTAGGCTTTGTTCTTGAGTTTACTTCCGCTATAAAATTTTCCCGGTCTACTCTAATTTTTTCCTTAAATGCTTCCAGACTTCCATATTTTAAGGTGTATATTTCTCGAATTTGATCTGCCGATTTAATCTCATTTCCCTGCTCGCCTGTCAAACAGTTTCCGTTAATATCAGAAGTCCAGATCGAACAATCTTTTTCAATGGATCCCCTAAGATCGTCTGGTATATTAGATGAGTGTGGCAGACTGTTATAATTCGCATCAATTTTTTCTTCTATTCGATCTAGTTCTTTTACTAAATCATTTATATCTTCACCGTTCCATTCTCCAACGGTATCATCTCCATCTGCCGAGAAAATACGATTACGTAACGAGGGATCAACTTCGATTGGGTCCAAAGAAAAACGACGTTCGTTATCAGTCATAATGTTTTTTTAGGATAAAAATTATGCATTATAAAATATAATTTAAACTAACCGAAAGAAAAGAGAAAGCACTTTCTGCGGCAAACAAAATTAAATTACCCATCTAGGCGATTTTTTTAAGAAACTATTTGTAATACCTTTAAAAAAATGGCTACTACACATTTTAAATAGATTTTAAGAACTAATTACCCTGCCAAATTCATTTTTTAACACGGTTTAAGGAATTTTTTAGGATCTAATCCAGCTTCTTTCAAGTCTGACTCGACCATGAGGCTCACTAGTTCTTTGAATGTTGTCTTAGGATGCCAATTTAAAATATTTAGAGCTTTACTGGAATCACCTAAAAGAGTATCAACTTCGGAGGGGCGAAAAAATGAGGGATTAACTTCCACCAAAATACGATTGGTATTTTTATCAAAACCTACTTCATCTGTTCCAGACCCTCTCCAGGCG
>JAPYPM010000051.1 GCA_029937635.1 Nitrospinaceae bacterium | reverse complement strand
TTTTTGGCATTGGAGCCGACGGTAGCAGAGAAGTTACTCCTTAAATTACAAGAAGCCGTTGAGGCGATGACCCCTCAAATGGAAACATCTCCAGTATTACTAGCATCACCGGGAATTCGACACCATTTGCGTAAGCTTGTGGAGCGTTTTTTACCTGATTTAGCAGTGTTGTCACATAGCGAAATTATTCCATCGGTACAAATCAAAACATTGAAAGTGGTGGACCTGAATGCAAATTAAAAAATATATTGCACGTAATTATAGCGAGGCTTTAGCTTCTATAAAACGAGAAATGGGAAACGATGCTCTTATTTTAACAACACGCTCTATTCGTGACGGTTCCAAATGGAATGGAAGAGGGGCATCTAAAGTAGAAATCACAGCTGCCATTGACTCTGCAACAAATAATATTAAAAGTGAGACAAAAGTAATCTCTCAAGAAAATAATATAGGGTCTTCTAACTTTAATTATGCTGAGGCTGAGCCAGATATAAAGTCATTGATGTATTCACTTCTTAGCCAAACTGAACGCGCAAAATCGTTAGGTATAAAGAATCACCAAATCGATCTATTTTCTCAGTTAATTAAAAATGGATTGAACGAAAAAATTATCGCCAAAGTTTTCTCAAAAATAACTGTTTCAGGTGAAGATGATAATATTCCTTCTCTAAAAAATAAATTTATAAAAATTATGCAGCGGTTGATTACATGCGAAGGTGGTGTTGAACCTTCCAATGATAGTCTGCCAAAAAAAGTGGTTCTTGTCGGTCCAACTGGAGCTGGGAAGACGACCACTATTTCTAAAATTGCTGCTGATCTGATTTACCGACAAAAAAAGAAAGTTGCACTCGTGTCGTTAGATACATTTCGCGTCGGAGGCATTGAACAACTGCAAATTTATGGAGATATTATGGGTATTCCTGTGGAGACTGCTCAGGATAACTCTGGCTTGGAAGAGATTATGAAACGGCATTCCGACAAAGATGTTATTTTAATTGATACTATGGGTCGGTGCCATAAAGATCATAATTACTCAGCTCTATTAGCAAAAGTATTTGAAGGGTTGGGTGAAATTGAGACGCATCTTGTTTTGAGCGTGGTGTCTAATGAAAAACAATTCATGGAATCTTACAAACAGTTTTTCCCGCTAGAAATTAACCGTGTTTTATTTACTAAAATAGACGAAGGTTTAAACTTTGGATCGATAGTAAATTTTTCTTTGCGGACCCGACTCCCATTGTCATACTTGACGACGGGTCAACGAGTTCCGGAAGATATTGAAGTTGCTGCTCAGGATAGGGTAATTCGTTTGATTTTTAACTGAAATAGGGATAAATTGAGGGGTATAAAGTGGTTACGGGAAATCAAGCAAAGTCTTTGAAAAACATAGTGTCAAATAAAATAAAATCTTCTTCTCTAAGAGTATTGGCCGTGAGTAGCGGCAAGGGTGGCGTTGGTAAAACGAATATCGTTGCTAATCTAGCATACGTACTTTCCAAACAGAATAAAAAAGTTCTTGTGGTGGATGCTGACTTGGGCCTAAACAATATAGATATTCTATTGGGCCTTAATCCTAAGTTTCATATAGGTCATGTATTATCAGGGGAGAAAAATGTTCAAGATATTATCACTGAGGGTCCCGCAGGTATCCATTTACTTCCAGCAGGAGGTGGATTACAGGAACTGACTCAACTCGATGATGAAAAAAAAGTAGTACTCATGGAAGAATTGGATCAAGTTAGCAGCGGTTACGATTTCATGATATTCGACACAGGAGCAGGTATCTCTACAAATGTCACCTACTTTTGTAGTGCGGCGCATGAGATTATTCTAATTGCAACAACCGAGCCTACTTCTTTGACAGATGTTTATGCACTGATCAAAACACTACATATGAACCATGCACAAAAATATTTTCGATTGATAATAAATTCGGTTGGTTCGGAATCAGAAGCTCGACTGATATTCAGGAACCTCACGGCAGTTGCAGATAAATTTTTGCCAAATGTTTCTATTGAATATCTTGGGTATATTTTATCGGATCCTTTTGTCACTAAAGCAGTTCGACAACAAAAAGCATTTTCACAATTGTACCCAAACTCCGAAGTGGCTCAGTGCATTAGTCGATTAGCTCAGAAAATAATGAGCGAAAAACAGTCTGTGGTAGGTGAAGAACAATCCACATTATTTTGGCGTACGGCCTTTTCTTTGCAATGAGTGATACTATTGTTAATAAATGGGCCATGGGATTAGCTATTTTTTCATTTGGTTTTTTGAGTATTGGAAGTTTTTTGTTTGGCGCTACGGTTACTACCTCTAGCTTAAGAGGTTTGGGTGGTGGAGTTCTATTTGGTGCGTCATTATGGCTAACTGGCTTATTAGTTATTGAAGAAAAAGATGTGACGGAAGATGACCCTGTAGCTGTTGATGAAGACTTAGGTCAAGAATCGATTAAAATTGATTCTGAAGCTGTTAGGAAAAAGTTTTTAAAAGAATCTATTGAAATTGAAAAAAAACAAATGCAAGACAAAGATGAAAAATTTAAAAAAGAAGCAACTCCTTTCTGATTATTTAGACAACGGATATTTTGAGTGGGTAAATTAGATGGCCAGTAAACAAGTTGTAGAAGAAATCGAGATTACGCCTGAAAATCGCGAAGAGGTGATTAAGCGTTATAGTCCGATGATCAAGTATGTTGCTAATCGTATTGCAATGCGTCTCCCACCTCATATAGAGGTGGATGATTTAATTAGTGTGGGTGTTTTGGGGTTGATGGATGCAATCTCAAAATATGATTCAACACGTGGAGCTAAGTTTAAAACGTACGCAGAATTTAGAGTGCGCGGTGCGATACTTGATGAGTTACGTTCTCTGGATTGGGTTCCAAGGTCTATAAGACAAAAAGCATCGCAGGTCGATAAAGTGGTGCAGGGACTTCAAGCGAAACTAAGCCGTGCGCCTGAAGATGAAGAAGTAGCAAAAGAAATGGGCCTTAGTATTGATCAATTTCATGACACACTCAACGAAACAAAGAGTATGCCGGTTTTTAGTCTTGAAGACCTTGGTCTAGCTAAGGATTCGGGCGAGCAGCAAAGCCTTCTTGATTGTTTAGCAGGAAAAGCCGATTCAGACCCACAGACTCAGATCAGGCTTGTTGAGCTTAAAGAAATTATTGCAAAAGCAATTGATGCCTTGCCAGAAAAGGAGAGGTTAATGGTTTCTCTTTACTATTATGAAGAGTTGACTATGAAAGAAATCGGCGCTGTACTAGAGATTACTGAGTCTCGTGTCTCCCAAATTCATTCAAAAGCTGTGTATCGCTTACGTACAAAGCTCAAAGCTATTATTGCGGAAGAATTATAGGCGTAGCTATATTCTTTAGTAAATTTTTGTTCCTCGTTCCTCGGTTGGGCGAGTTTTCCATCTCCTGTGTGCCCATGTCCATGGAATCGGATTGTCTTGTATCGTTTGTTCTATGCGCTTTTCACAAGCTTGAGTCCATAAGACAATATCTTTTTCCTTATCGCCCGTCTTTTTTAGTATAAGTTCAGGCCCGTATTCTATACGATATGTACCATTTCTAGTGGGATAACAAAAAAAAGGAATAATGGGAGTCTCGGTTCGATAGCTTAATCGAGCTAGAGCACGAGCTGTGGACGCTTTTTCCCCAAAAAAATCAACAAACAATCCCCCCTTTGCTGTGTTCTGGTCCATCATGATTGCTACAGCTTCATTATTTTTTAATGCACGCACGATCTGTAATAAAGAGTCGTCTCGGCAAAAAATCCCGTTTCCTGAAATGGTTCTAAGTTGTAAGGCGATTTCATTAAGGTAAGGATTATCGAGTCTTCGAACAATAGAATTGAGTTTACATATTCCTTGATCCCCATGATTGATCCCCATGATCTCCCAATTCCCATAATGTGCGGTTAAAAAAAAAATACCTTTTTGACGCAAAAGACATTTTTTGACAAGGTCGAGACCAATTGGATTTCCTTCGATTAATTGATTCACTCGGTCAGGGTTACTTAAAACCCATAACGATTGAAGTGTTGTTAGTGAAGTTTGTATAAAGGATTTTTTAACAATTTCATTTTTTTCAGTAGTAGATTTTTTATTTCCAAAAGCAATATTCAGGTTGATCAGTGCAATCTGCCTTCTTTTTGTTGCTACACTGTATGATATCTTCCCTAAGATACTTCCTAGTCGAAATATAGTTTTGGCCGATAGGTTTTTTAAGGAAAAAATAAAAAAAAGGACGATTAGGTATTCAAGACGGTGTCTAATATTGATCATGATTTCATTGTTAGTAATAAGGGAAGGCAAAGCTGTAAATTGTCGAAAAATGTTTCAATATAAGGGGATGATAGGAGTGGGATGTATTTATTTTTCAGCAATAGCATGAGCCACGGCATAACTTTTGTCATGGGTAATAGAGATATGGATGTGTTTCAGATTAAGTTGGTCGAATATTTTTTCCCCTTTACCATAAAGGTTCAAAATAGGTTGGCCAGACTCTAGTTTATCTACTTCAATATCTTTCCACAATATGCCGCCACTCATTCCTGTTCCAAAGCATTTTAAGACAGCTTCCTTGACACTAAACCGTGCTGCAAAATGTTTTGCTGGCTCGGCTTGAGAATCACAATAATCTATTTCTTTTTGAGTAAAAATTTTTTTTTTAAAACGGTCTGAATACTTTTGAATAGAATTTTTAATTCGGTCTACTTCTATAATATCAATTCCCGTTCCAACTATCATAACTCTTATTTTTCTAAAAAATTAAATTTCAGGAAATTAAGTTGCACTTACTTTTCAAACAAGAATCTATTTCCTGTTCTGTTATTGCTCCATGTCTCAGAAGAACCGGTGGGGACAATGTTGTGTCGACTAAGGATGAAACTTTTCCTCCAGGCGCGGGGCCAGAGTCAATAATAAGGTCTAAATCATTTCCAAAGATATGTACAACTTCTTCTGCGGTTCGTGTGTTTTCCCCACCTGACTTATTGGCGCTTGTAGCTGTTAATGGACAGCCGACTGTTTCGATTAAATGACGTGTCCATTCATTTTTTGGTAAGCGTATACCTATCTTTCCGGTATCGGCAGTTAAAACACTGGGTAATTGGGTAACAGCGTTAAAGATTAAAGTTAGTGAATTAGGCCAAAATTTTTTTATCAACTGATCTGCTTCTTGTGATTTATCTTTTGCAAGCTGGCTTAACTGAAGTTCAGTTGCAATAAGAACTAGAAGTGGTTTGCTATAAGCCCTTGATTTGAGCTTGAAAATTTGTTGAATTCCCTTCTCGTTAAACGGATTTACCCCTAGCCCATAATACGTATCTGTTGGGAAAGCAATAACTCCCCCAGCTTCTAGAATATTACGAATGTGTTTAGCATGATTTGTTAATGGATCACTAGGGTCTACTTTAAGAATTTGTGGCATAGTTTGATTTAAGTTTTCGACTTTTTCTTTCAACTTCCTTGGCCTGATCTTTTTTAAACTTTAACAGTTTTTTGTGAAGACTTTTATCACTCAATGCTAATATCTGGACCGCAAGCATACCAGAATTTTTTGCACCAGCTTTTCCAATTGCCATCCCTGCAACAGAAACCCCCCCTGGCATTTGAGTGGTTGAAAGTAATGCATCGAGCCCGTTAAGCGGTGAAGAACCTATAGGAACTCCGATTACCGGTAAAGTAGTCTCGGCCGCTACTACCCCAGCTAGATGGGCTGCGGCACCGGCACCAGCGATTAAAATTTTAATGCCGCGTTTGGAAGCACTTGTAACATATTTCCGTGTTCTCTCTGGAGAGCGATGAGCTGATGACACTATTAGCTCATGATTAATGTTAAATTTTTCCAAAACTTTACTGGCTTCTTCCATGATAGAGAAGTCAGAATCACTTCCCATTAAAATTCCAACAAGAGGTTTGCTCAAAATATGTTCTCCTTAGATTCGTTTTTATATTTTAATATCTAAAAATCTGGTTATGTATTATTGAGGAGATTTTTTTACAGTACATTAAGGCTAATTCAAAGAAATAAAATGTAATTTTTTAAATTTATTTATCTTTTATTTTAGCAAAATAATAATTTGAAAACAAAATATTGATTAGTATTTTTGTTTGACATCTTTCAAGCCTTGATCGGAGTTTGATAGTGGTTGTTTCTTTGGCGAAGAAGAGGCTAGCATTTTTCTACGTCCATGCTTTATTTCTGGAAGAAGCATTACGGTCGCTAAAATCATTAGCCCGCATGATATGAATCCAGTTATTGTTGGTCCGACTTGATTAGCAACCCAATATCCTATTATTGGTCCAATAGTTCCTCTTACTCCAGTAAGACAGACGTGAACTGACATATAAGCGGATACTTTCTCTGGTGGAGCGTATTTAGTTACCCAAAGTGCCCAAGCAATACTTCCTCCTGCAAAGGCAAGCCCTATAAGGGCTGATCCGATACCGATGATTAATAAGTTTTTACTGATGAAAAAAATGGCTATTCCAGTTCCAAATAAGACATTAAGTATCATCCGAAGTATGATGAAATTCATACGATCAAAAAGTCGAGCCCAGAAAGGGATAAATAAAAAACGTATTGTTTCAGGGATAATTGTGATTATTAATGCAACAATTATAGGAGAGGCTTCTATTCCGTAAGTTGATGATGCCACGTAATCAATTCTCAGTGGGAGAACCCAAAGGTTAGCAAATCCCATTATAAACCAAGTGAGAAGAATATATCCAAACTCTCTATCTTTAAATATGTATTCAAAGTTTCCAAATGGATGATTGTGAGAACTTTTCTCAATCACTTTTGATGGCATTGAGTTTATGGCCCATGCTTTGGCAAGTGAACATATCCCAATTATGGTAAAGACCCAATTAAAGTAAATAATATTTATTTCCAAGATCAGTGATCCTGCAAGCCCGAAAAATGAAGAAATTGCTACAGTTAGCAGCAATGGTTTTGAGAAGCTTGCGGCACGCTTATGATAAGGGTAGTTGTCACTATATATTGACGTTAAATAGGGGATAGCCGCACTTCTTAAAATGTAACTAATAGTAATCATTAAGGCATAGAGCTCTAGAGATGGTATCCACGCCCCAATAATTAGACAAACTGAAGCTAATGCGGAAGGGATCGCGCTGCACCATGATTTTTTCAATCCTTTTCCGGCGGTATAATGAACCAAGGGAAGAGATAAAATCATTCCTATAAAAGGACCAGCAGCAATCAACGATTTTATTCCTTCTCCAGCGTTGTAGTAGCGAATGGCTATAAAAAGAGCAAAAGTCTGAATGCCTGAACTCATAACACCCTCAAAAAAACCGCGCCAGAGGTCATATTTATAGGTTATTTTATGAAGCTCAGATGCTGTTAAAGATGAATGCTCTAAAGACATTAGCGATTTTTGCCTCTGTAATAATAAAGGAGGAGTTGTTTTTTACCCTAACGGACAGAAATAAACGTAAGGTAGAAAAACTAAAAACCGTTTATTCTCTTACTGTAGAGGTTTAAAATGAAGTTGAATGTTAATATACTAATTAAGATAGGTTAACCTAATTCGTTATAAGGATCTAGATAGATTACTTGAAACTTAATAACAACTGGCTAAATTCAAACTAATGTTTAATGATGAAAAGGTTCTGCCGCAAGCAGAAATTATAGCAATTGGGAATGAAGTTATTAGTGGCCTTATTCAGGACACTAATGGTAGGTATTTGAGTCAACAGTTACACTTACTGGGAGTTAATGTTTTAAGAATCACGGCAATAGGTGATGATAAGAATTGTATTTCTAGAGTTGTCGAAGATGCTTTAGAGAGGGTAGATATAGTTATTACCACTGGTGGACTAGGGTCAACTTACGACGATATTACAAAAGATGTGCTGGCGCAAATTTTTAATTCTAAAATGATTCTTGATAATAGAGTGAGAAGTATGCTTGAGGTAACGTTTAAGAAACGTTCTCAAAAAATTCCTGCAAACCTGCATAGCCAGTATGAAGTGCCAGAAGACGCCACTATTTTATATAATAATAAAGGCACGGCTCCTGGTTTTCTTTTTAAGCGTGATGAAAAAAAATTATTTTCTCTACCAGGCGTTCCCTTAGAGATGGAACACTTGTTTGATACCTATATTGCCTCTGATCTAAAAAAAATACAAAAAGGAGTAATTGATCATCGTATTATTAAAACGGTTGGTTTGACAGAAGCTTCTCTTTGGGAAAAGTTTGGACCAGTTGAGCCATTGGCAAAGTTGGTTACGGTTGCGTCACTGCCTTCTTATTTAGGAGTAAAGATTCGTTTGTCTTATTGCTCTAAAAATACAGAACAGGTTAAGATTAGGTTAAAGGAAGCAGAACTTATGGTTATGACGTCACTTGGGAAGTGGGTCTATGGAAAAGATAATGAGACTTTAGAAGGTAAAGTAGGGGAGTTGTTAAAAGAAAAAGGAAAAACTTTGGCGGTAGCTGAATCTTGCACAGGTGGACTAATTGGTCACCGATTGACAGAAGAACCCGGAAGCTCTAGCTATTTTCTGGAGAGTTTAGTGGCATATAGCAATGAGGCGAAGACTGGTCGTTTAGAAGTTCCATCGGCGTTGATTAAAAAACATGGAGCTGTAAGCCGAGAGGTAGCTCTTGCCATGGCAGAGGGTATACGCAAAACTTCAGGTGCCGATATTGGGTTGTCTGTTACTGGAGTTGCCGGTCCTGGTTCTAGTGATAAAAAATTGGTGGGAACAGTGTTCATTGGCATTAGTGAAGAAAAAAAATCTAATTGTGAAGATTTTATTTTTTATAATGATCGAAGTCGCAATAAAGAAAGATCAGCTCAGGCCGCACTTAATCTGCTTCGCCGATGGTTGCTAAATCTTAAAATGTGAAAGAAAAAGTATTATGAATCGAATTAAGTGCTTAAGCTGCGAACAGGAGTATGATAATAAAAATCTTGTTTGTCCTAATTGCAAAAAACCGACAAACCCCAGTTTCCCCAACTACCCCCGTTTTAAGGGGCCGGGAATTATTAGGTTTTTGTGGATCTTTTTTGTCATCCTCTGTTTTGGGTTAATGGTTTCTTATTATGCTCAGTAAAAAAAATTCTTAATGTTTAATTTTTTGAAAAGGTAATATAAGGAGCATCCCGGAGATGAATCCTCCGATATGAGCAAACCACGCTACACTACCGTCCCCTGCCATTACTCCACTGAAAACCTGAATCAGTATCCAAATCAACAGAAGAATGATAGCCGGTACTCGGATAATGGTGATTAAAAACCCTAGAAAAATCAAGGTTTTTACTCGCGCAAAAGGATATAAAACAAGATATGCTCCGAGTATTCCAGAAATGGCACCGCTGGCTCCTACCATCGGAATATCCGATTGAAGGTCTGTAAGAATGTGGCCCATAGAGGCAAGTGTTCCGCAAATCAAGTAGAAGATTACAAATCTAACCCTACCAAGAAAATCCTCAATATTATTTCCAAAAATCCAGAGATAGAGCATGTTTCCTGCTAAATGGCCTATTCCTGAATGGAGAAACATTGACGAATAAATAGTGGAATAGGTACTGATAGGTGATTCTATAAGCTTTACGGGAATGAGTCCGAAGGACGAAAATATGGTAAGGGTCCTCATTGGTTGACTTATCTGATATAGAAAGATAAGTGTGTTAGAAACTATAAAAATAATAGTGATAAGAGGGAAGTTTTTAGTTGGATTTTCGTCTTTAAGGGGGATCATTAAAGGAAGAGGTCCTGTTAAAGGATGCTATTGTGATAAAATAACTCACCAATATAATTATAGAGAATCATTTAAAATGAACGAAAAAAATGAATTACCAGTCCCTCTCCCTAACGAGGATGAGTCAGCTCTTGTTAGTTCTAAGTTGGAAGAGTCACGTGAATGGGTAATCAATACTTACCGTAAACATCAGCAAGTTCAAACATCAAGTTGGTTAGATAATGTACTTGGTGAGGGACTACGTGCTAAGTCCTATGTAGTTCCAATTTTACTTGACACTAATACTATTCGACACAGACAAAGTATTCAAGAACAGGTTTTCCCTGCACCAAGAATTATCAATGAAGATTTGCTAGTAACTGATCATATGAAAGTTATGCTGGAAGCAGATTGTGGAATGGGGAAAACGACTTTCTTAAAATACTACCAAGAACAATTGCTTCAACATGTGCCACATCCTGTTTACCCACTTCCAGTTTATTTTAACCTTGGTAATCTGCAAGAAGGCGAGGGGATTACTCGGTTTATGGAATCGGTTCATCAAGAAATGTTGGATGTTATTTTAATCGAGTGCCAGGAAGATTCTGATCTTGTTCTTGATAAAGAGTGCCTTTTAAAAACTATCAAATGTCTAGAAAGAGAAGGAAGAATTATTTTCCTGCTGGATGCTTTGGATCAACTGCCTGCCGAAGACCGGTTTCAGTTTTACTTAGAGACTTTCGTCGAGGACAAGATTTTTCGTAGTAACCGATTGATTCTAGCAACTAGAAAATTTAGCTTTGGTCATCTTGCAACAGATTCCATAATTCAGAGAGGAAAAGATTCGGCGTTCCATGTGGCTTTTGAAAAAATTGATGAGAAGAAACGAAATATATTTTTAGGCGAAGCACAAAAGAATAAAGCGATTGCAAGTTTGGGTAAGTATTCGCCTGAATTAATAGAAGTACCTTTAATTTTGAAAATGATTCGTGTTCTTTCAGATTTAGATAAACTAGAGGGTCATAATACTCGCGGTGAAATTTACTCAGCTTACTTCAGACACCTTTTAGAAAGTGATTTTCATGAAAATAAAATAAAAGACTCTGAGATTGTCTTTGAACGATTAGAGGAAGTGGCGCTTCAGTTATTTGAAGATGGCCTTTCCCAGCGCATCGATGATATTGAAACAGGTTATCCTAAAGAGCGTTTGAAAAAGAATGGATGTGATAATTTAATTTTGGATGAAATTATTCCTCCTGAGTTAGAAAAGATTCTTCAACAGACCCCAAGCCGTTGGCAGTTTAGACACCCTTCTTTTCAAGAATATTTTGCAGCTAGGAGGTTAGCTAAAAATAAAGACTGGAAGAATGTTGTTGCTTTAAAATGCAGGAAGGAACGCTGGGAAGAAATGTTAAAGTTTTTTTCAGGAATGGTTTTGGCTAATGAGGTGTTTGATATTTTTATGAGTGAAGGAGCCCTGTTTCTAGCAGGAAATTCTGTTTGTGAAGCGAAAGAATTGTCAGAAGAAAGACGTTTATTGATCGCCCAGTTACTTAAGTATCAATGCAGAGAATCTTTTCCACAATTTTCTCGATGTCGTTTAATTAAGGTTGAAGATGTTGTTGCGGCTAATGAAGCATCAACTTTGCTGACTCTTTTACAAAGGTTATTGAAAAGAGAAAATAGAGACGGACGTATTCTTTACTCGCTAATAGAACTGCTTTTGAGAATTAAAAACGTTGACTGGTCTGATTTAGTTGATCGTCAGGAATTTGATTCTTTAAAAGAGGTTAAGGAATTAGAGGGATTTTTGGGAGAAGTCTCCAATCCGGATGTTGTTAGATTGTCAAAAGTGAAAAGTTGGAGCGAGATGGTGACAATACCTGCGGGAAAATTTATTTATCAAGATGAAAAAGATGAGGAGGACCATATTTTTTTGAAAGAATTCTCGGTTATGAAATTTCCAGTTACCAATGCTTTGTATAAAGAGTTCGACCCAAATCATACGCTCCGTTTTCCGTCATATTCTTTTTCCGACGATCATCCTGTTATAGGGATAAACTTTTATGAGTCTTTAGTTTGTGCTCTTTGGTTGGGAAGACGGTTGCCAATAGAAAAGGAATGGGAAAAAGCCGCTCGGGGTGTAGATGGGAGAGATTACCCTTGGGGAGAAGCAATGGGTTATCAAAATGACTACGCCAATACCTGTGATTTTGTAATTGGAAGAACTTCCGCAGTTACCGAATTTGAACAAGGGGTATCCCCTTTTGGATGCTTTGACATGGCTGGCAACGTATGGGAGTGGTGTACTCAGCTTTATTCTAAAGGACATGTAATCC
>JAPYPM010000050.1 GCA_029937635.1 Nitrospinaceae bacterium | reverse complement strand
GACGGGTATACGGGTCTGTGACTATAGAGATGAAAAGTCTTTAAAGAAAAAAGTTCAGTCCAACTATAAAGAAAAAAATACTATTTTTAAGGATTTGTATGGGAAAGAGCTTCCGTCTAGTGAGTCTATGTTTGACGAATTGATGCATTACAAAGAAACAATTCTTAAGTATGTCAGAGACACACATGTTCTTCTACGTGACGAGATAGAGAAAAAGAAAAAAGTTCTTTGTGAAGGAGCTCAAGGAACCATGTTGGATGTAGATCATGGGACTTACCCTTTTGTAACTTCATCAAACTCGACTTCTGGGGGTGCTTCGACAGGCTTAGGTATCCCACCGACCCAAATTGATAGGGTGGTAGGAGTGATCAAGGCTTATACGACTCGAGTTGGGGAAGGGCCTTTCCCAACAGAACTTCATGATGAATATGGAGAAAAATTACGTAAGGAAGGACATGAGTTTGGCTCTACAACAGGGCGACCCAGACGTTGTGGTTGGTTTGACGCAGTTGTTGCTCGTTATGCCATCAGTTTAAATGGCATTGATGCCATGGCTGTTACAAAACTGGATGTTTTAGATCGGTTTGATACTTTAAAAGTTTGCACCGGATATAAATACAAAGGGAATACTTTCAAAGAAATGCCTGCCGATTTGGATATTCTGGAAAATGGTGAACCAGTGTATACGGACTTTGAAGGGTGGAATCAAAGTACTGTGGAGGCTGAAAACTTTGATCAACTGCCTGATAAAGCAAAATTTTATATAGATGGTTTGCAAAATATTCTAGGAGTTGGTTTCTTGATGATTTCAACCGGACCAGCACGAAACCAAACCATCCGTCAAGGGACATTGTTTTAGTTTTTTCTAGTTGTCTCCTTCAAAAGTTCATCCCTGATTCTCAAAATCTAATAACTCTACCTACTTTTAACGATTATAAATGACGTGACTGTGTCGTAATGTTTTGAGTAATAAGGTCATCATGTTATTTTATTCGAGAAGAATTTCCTGAAAGTCTGGAGATTTTTGGAAGTATTTTGATAGTATAAATATAAAATTTCATAATTATTTTTTAACATACGCAAAAACATTAATCTCAATTATAAATGTTGACTGTATCTATACTTATATTTTCGGGGTTGTTTTTTTTCTTTGTTGGATATCGTTACTATGCAGAGTGTCTTGACCGCGAATTAATTCAGCCTGACGATTCTCTATCTACTCCTGCGGTGCTTCAGGGAGACGGCGTTGACTTTGTAGAATCTAAACCATTGGTGTTGTTTGGTCATAACTTTGCTTCTATTGCAGGAGCAGGTCCTGTGATTGGTCCTATCATTGCAATGCATCATTTTGGATGGGTCGTGACGTTAGTCTGGATTCTTATTGGGAATGTTTTTATTGGAGCTGTTCATGACTACTTGTCGTTGATGATTTCGGTTAGGAACCGGGGCAGTTCTATTGCAGATATAGCTGAAAAAACCATGGGTATTCGAGCAAAGTCTGTTTTTTCCATTTTCCTCGTGCTAGCGATGCTCCTGGTGATAGCGGTCTTTGGAGTGGTTGCTGCTAAGACTCTTATTGCACAACCTCAAATGGTAGTACCAACGTTTGCTATTATTCCGATATCGATTGCTCTAGGCTGGTTTATTTATTACAGAAACAGCAATCTCGCTGTTGCATCTATTTTCGCGGTTACAGGAGTAATCTTAAGTATTTTTTTTGGCTTTCAATTTCCCGTTGAACTTCCTGAAAGCGGGATTATCGGTCTTTCTCCATTAATCTTTTGGTTTGTGGTCCTTTTGGTATATGCGGCACTGGCCTCTATCCTTCCTGTAAATATTCTTCTCCAACCACGGGATTATTTATCTACCTATATTCTGTTTGGTTCAATGGCCTTGGCTGTGCTTGCGTTGTTATGGGTTCAACCTGAACTGCATACTCCGGCATATCGAGGAGGTTTTTCTCAAGAACAGGGGCCAGTATGGCCTATGTTATTTGTGTTGGTTGCCTGCGGAGCCGTTTCAGGTTTTCATTCCTTAGTCGCGGGAGGAACAACATCCAAACAACTTTCGGTTGAATCACAGGGGCGTCCAATTGCTTATGGGGGAATGCTTACTGAAGGGTTCGTGGCGGTGGTGACTGTTTTGCTTGTAAGTGGTGGATTATACTGGGTTACCCCAGCAAGCGGCGGGATAGACATGAATACGCTTGGATTTCGAGAAACCTTACAGTCAGGTGGATGGATTCTTGCCTACGGGCACGGGTTCGGCAACTTGGTTCATCAAATGTTACCATTTTTAAGTTTTACCTTTGCTTCCATGATAGCAGTTTTAGCTCTTAATACTTTTGTTTTAACAACCCTTGATTCCGCAGTACGCATAACACGGTTTCTTGTTCAGGAATCTGTTGGGGAGAAAGTAGTTCTATTTAAAAATAAATATATTTGTACAGTATTAGTGGTATTTTTTTCATATTTAATAGGTGCGACTGGCGGTTGGCAGAAAATCTGGCCTATTTTTGGAGCAACTAATCAGCTTATTGCTGCAGTGGCATTATTTGTTATTGCTACGTGGCTTATGGCAATGGGAAAACCGACTAAATTTGCACTTTATCCAGCTATTTTTATGATATTCACCACAATTGGCGCATTGGCTTGGCAGTCTTACAGGTTTTATACCCAACCTGAACCTAATGTTCTTTTAGGCACTGCCGCAGCTTTTCTGATTATTCTCGCCTTGTTTGTTGGGTATGAAGGTATGGCAACGCTTAGAGGTAGGAAAGTAAAACTGATTACAGTCTCAGCGAGGATTTAAATTTAAATACTTTTTCTAAGCTTGAACCTTAATATGAGTTATACTAACTCTAATAAATACTATCAATTTTTGCCGTCTTGAGATTGACTCGGCCCACTATTTGGAAAAAACTACCAGTGAAACTCAGTGAAGTATTAGCTGTTCAAAAGAAAAAAAAAGAAGAAAGTATTTCTGGTGGAGCAAATCGACCTAAGGTAACTCCTGTAGCTAAAGGAAAATCAGAGATAAAGGTTGTCCGTACCAGAGAGACTCCTAATCCGAGCGCAATACAATTTGTGCTTAATTCGCAAATTGTGGAACATGGTAATCTTTCATACGAATCGAAAAAAGATTGTGGAGATGATCAACTTGGAAAATTTTTGTTCGATAAACCCGAAGTGAAGACTGTTTTTATTATGGATAACTTTATAACAGTAACTAAAGTAGATGATGTCAGTTGGAACCCTCTTAAAGATCAAGTTTGGAAAATGATTGACTCAAATGTAACCTTATATAAAAGTGATAAAGGTGCCAAACTAAATATTGATGTGGAAAATTTTTTATCTTTGTCAAATGATGAGAAACGCGATGCCGTAGAAATGGTACTTGACCGCTCAATTCGAAAGAATCTTGCCCAAGATGGAGGCGGAGTGGAGGTGAAAGGAATTAAAGGAAATGTTGTGAAAATTCTTTATCAAGGTGCTTGTGGAAGTTGCCCAACCTCTTCAACCGGGACCCTCCAATATATTCAGACCCAAATTCGCCAGCAATTACATAAGGATCTTGAAGTAAAATCAGTCTAGAGAATACTTATTATTTTTTGAAACATAAAAGCCGAAAACCCCTAAAAGGGTTCTCGGCTATGAATGCTTAACCATTAAATCTAGCCATAGCTCCTTCAAAATCAAACTACGCTGCACTTTCATCTTGTATATCTAGTTTGAATAATGCTTTGTCTTCCCTCACATTGTGAAAATCCATTCTACCTCTTAAAGAATTTTCTTGGTCTTCATTTCCGTTATAGTCTATGTTTCCCCGTAAATTCGGCAATGTTCCACTCCAAACCCAATCCACAATCCGTATAAATAAAATAGAGCTCACATGAAGAAGTGACCATATAGCAAGAAAGGATATGAACAGTGTGAAAGCGATCTTCCTAGCCCCCCAACCTTCAACACCATGAAGAATTGCGTTTAATGGGTGTAAATATTTAAAAAAGACTGCAAGTAGTGCTACAGGTAGTAAAACAGATCCAATTCGTCCAAATCTTCTAGTTATTCCCATAACTTTGACCTCTATTTCGGGTTAAAAATTAATAGTCTTTTTACGTACCCTTACTAATGTAATGAATTTGGAAAGTGATAAGTGCTCTAGCCACTAAATTCTTTTGTTTTTCCCATTTTGCTGCGGACCCATAACATTAGTAAATAGTAGCGCATCTGTAAATCTCTCTTAGCGATTCTAATTTTTAAATTTAAAAGTTGATTCATAGATCACCTCACTTTCTGATATAGAATATGTTTTATTAGATAATAAAAATCTAATTCTATCAAATATAGTCATATAAATCAATGATTTAGATAATTTATATTTTTGAGATGACGTGTGCGAGGATATGGTTTTGCTAGATTGCGAGTATCTTTAGTTAAGTATATATAACCAATGGCGTCACACAGGTACTAGCTGCTATATATTTTTTTAAGGTTTTGTTTAGAATAATAGAAAAAATCTAACGATTAAAATAAAAATACATATGGAGAGGACCTAATTTGTTTGAAAGGTTGGAGTGCAAAAGTATGGGTATTAAATTCTGATAAAGGCATGAAAGTTAGCTCATCAATAAATGATGAATATTTAATTATAAGGTTGATGAAAACCTAGATGACATTCTAATAGTTCAAGAATTTGGAAATATTGCTGTTCCTGGTGACATATTGGTTATCTCCAAACTTAGGGAAACTATGTCTCCCAACACCTTGCTATAACCCAAAGAAGCTATAACTTACATAAGAATAAAATGATTGTAGTTATTTAGGGTAACCCTTTTCTTTAGAACTTATTTTGAAAGCGAGCGAGCAATCTCCAGATTATTGATTGCATCGACATAGTTCGGGTTAAAATTTATCGCATTCTCAAAATACTCGATAGCTTCTTTAAGTTTTCCTTGCCCCGCTAGAGCACTACCAAGATTATTGTGAGCCTTAGCAAATTTAGGATAAAGGGTTATTGCCTGTTGGTAATGGGAAATAGCATCAGCAATATTACCCTGTCGGTTCAATAAGGTAGCCATGTTGTTATGCACCAGAAACAAATTTGGGTTGAGATGAAGAGCCTTACGAAATTGTTCGATGGCCTCTTGAAAATTTCCTTGTTCACTTAATACAACTCCCAAATTGCTATAGGCATCAGTATAATCGTTGTTAAAGCGTATCGCCTCTTTATAGTTTGCAATAGACTTCTCTATTTGTCCTTTCTGCTTTTGAGCGTTAGCAAGGTTGTTATAAGCATTAGAGTAATTAATCTTTATCAAAATGGCCTGTTGGTAGCTTTCAATGGCTTCATCATATCGTCTCAGTTCACTGAGGATATTTCCCCGTTCGTTGTAGGTAAAAGACTGAGTGTTTTTGTGTTTTTCTTGGACTAACCAGTAGCCCCAATAAGTAACTAAAGCCACAAAAATTATACTGACCTTAATCCACATAATTTCACAGCCTTCCTAAAAATTTTTTAAAATATAGATTGTCATGGCTGCATCTTGTAAATTAGCAGATGGAACCGAGATTGAGGATGATAGCCTTTTGCCTCTTCGCCCCACTTATAAAGGGTTACTTCATTTGAGAGAATATCGACCACTCCTTTGATTTCATATTCACCATTCAAATAATCCTGAGCCCACTCTTTCAATATTGGAGAAATATGTGGACGTGGAGAAACCCACGAGCCTCCAAGGTTAGCTATCACAACGAATTTCGGTTGAGTTGCCTCAACCTCCTGCATCAATTCAGTTTGCATTTTGTGGGCATAAACGTGTCGCTCCATCAGTGGATACATATAAATATACCGAGTTGCAGATTTTCTATGTGAAAAAAAATAAATTTGTGGTTCCGAACCCAAAACCGCAATCCGATCATTTTTTTTAGAATGATTACGAATATATCTGGCAATCTCAAAAGACTCCGAAAAAGGATTCAACCCATATACCAGTCGAGTTACTTGAAAGGTTGATAGTTTGAAAAAAATATTTTTTTGTATCAGAAAAGGCATTCCCAAAGCTAAAATAAATATTCCAACTCTTGCTATATTTTTAATCCGCAAAGATGAGAGATGATAAAACAGCCCGTCAAAACCGGCAGCTGCGAAAAGGGAAAGAGCTGGCATCCATAGTAAAAAATAGTGGGCTCTGAAATAAAGCCCTGGAGTAATTGCTAAAAAAGAACATAAAAAAAATCCAAACAAAAATAAATATTCTTGATTTTTGTCCCTTACCCAAGCAACCGATACCAGGCCAATAAGAGATAGCCATAGAATTGTAAAACTAGACTCTAAAATGCGCGCAAAGTTATATTTGAAGTTCTCAAAGCCTCCGGCCAGAGATATGAAAGAAACATACTTTGAAGCGTATTGCACCGTGCAGAACCAAAAATCTGAAAACTTTCCACTGGCCGTATAAAACAGTGCAGAAAGAATTAATGGTAATAAATTACCTAGCGCAAAAAGTCCAATGTGTAGAATGGTTTTTTTCAAGGGCTGCGATCTACTAAAAAATAGAAAACCAAGATATAAAACACCAAACAGAGAAAACAACACAGCATGCTGTTTTATCAGCAGAGAACTTCCTAGTAATAAGCCGCTTAGAAAGAATCGAGCTGGTTGATCCTGCGCAACCCGTAGTAAAAAAAATCCTGCTAATGCAGGAAGAAGAACGAAATGTTCTGAATTTGCCCAGACACCTTGGAGGGACGGACTTAAAGTTAATACCGAAAAACAAACCGCTGCTACAATGCCTGCGGATGGGGTCAGCAAGTTTTTCCCCAGTAAAAAAATAAAATATGCCGAGGCAAGGTTAGTAAATATTATTGACAAATGAATGTCAGAGGGGTTTTGACCAAAAAATATGAGGATCCCAGCATAGACAAAATAGATGCCAGGAAATTTCATGCTCTGAGATTCTGTATAGGGCAGAATTCCTTGGAGCAACTGCTGGGCCATATAGGCATATTCCCCCTCATCTCTTTCAAGGGGCAGGCTCAATAGTCTAAGTCGCACCCAAACTACTATTCCAAAAAAAACCACAGCCAATCCTGGCAGATATAGTCTTTGATAATTTTCGCGTAACTGAATAGAATTTTTCAAACTGGTCATCAACTAAGGTTATTGTTTATCTAAATACCGTGATCTAATTATTTAAAATGTCCATAGATTCACTAAGTAGAGTTGTCATTGTTTTGGGATAAATATAGGTTTTTCCAACGTACCTTCAAGATTGAACTGCTTCTCAGTTAGGGTATTTTTTAGAGCATTCTTAAAGATCTGACTAAGTAATGGTGCCTCTTTCTTTAAGGTGCTTAGTAATTGGTTGGGAGTCACTTTAATTTCTCCATCTACTTTTCTGGTTACAAGGTTGGCAGTAACCGAAGCTACAAGGTTGATTTGTTGTCCTTTGAGTTCAAAGTTATTGGTGGAGATCTTTCCTTTCCAGGCTTTAAATTCACCTTTCAATTTGTCATAGCGCAATCCATTATTTTTAGAGAAAATTGCGAAGGGACTAAGTAATGGTATTAGTTTGTCTTTCATCCACAAGGAAGAATTGATATGCCCATTTTTAAGCTCAAATCTAAAATTTCCAGAAAGAGCATCGGCTAAGTGAGAAAAGTTTACTTCTTCACCTTTTTGTTGAATATTTTTTGCTGTAATAAAGTTTCCTTGAAACATCCCCTTGAAGGATCCTGAGCCTTCCATTTGTTCTTTTATAAAATCTTGGAAGATAAGTTTTTTCCCATCGAAGCGCACTATATAGCTATTGGGTTTTAGGCGATAATCACCTGAAAAGAGAATAATTCCATTCGGAGGAACTATGCGTCCATTGTCAAATGAAAATTTTTCTGGAGAAATTTTTAGCAAAGAACTGAAAGAACTAAGAAAGATATTATTTAACTGCAAGTCATCAAAACTGACACGCGCCAGAGTTTGAAGAGGAGATTTTTTAGAAAAGCTAATCGTAGTTTTTTTTACTGTATAAGGAAATTCATTTTCCAAAGAGAGGTCGTCTATTTTTAATTTACCTGATGTTTGCATAGCATTGTTTAAGGAATTCTGAGTTTTGATAGATCCATTAGCAGTTCCAGTTACGGGTGTCCATTTATTCAAAGAGTTGAATCTTATTGAAGAAATATCTAACTCTTTAAACGTTGTTTCTGAATTGTATGTCCCGGTCAAAGACCCTCTAAAGAGATCAGGTAGGTTAACGACAATGTTAGATTGAATGGTCCCATCCCATAACATCCCATTAACTTTATAATTCAAGATGCCATTTTCCCATGCGCCGTTAGCATTGATATTATAAAAGGGGACACTCTCAAGTTTTTTGATTTTAGGGATTAAAACTTCAATATTTTTGATTTCAAACCCACTTTTAAAAACAATCTCTTTGAGTAGATTCCCGTTGGAGTTAAGAACTCCTTTCAGATTTAAAGATAATTTTTCTATCTGTCCTGATGTAAATTCTACAGGCATTGAATTTGTCTTGGATAAGGTTTCTGTAATTGCATTAATTTGTTTTGCACCGATAGCGGCAGACTCTATTGCGACCTTTATAGATGGTTCTTTGGCCAATAAATCATAAGCTTCTAGCTTTCCGCTGAAATTTAGGCCTTCAATCTCAAGGTGGGATATATCACCATTAACATTAATCTCTTTAGGCGTAGGGTTAGTAAGATCAAGACGAGCACTTAAAATTATAGGGATATTTTTTACAGGGAGTAAATCAGTTTCCGATTGTACAAATAGAAGTTCGGCATTTCTTATTTCAATTGTACGAAGTGATAAATTTTGATTCTGAAAGAGATTACGTAAAGATGTGAATTTACTTATTTTAATTGCGGGGATTCTAGTCAGACCTGAATTTTCTGCTTTCTTAGGCTTAACTGATGTTCCTTGATTAAAGAAATCCATGTTTTTAGAAATCTCTGGTGGTTCAATTAAGTTTGTTTTTGAATTTAAGGTAACGTTCATGATTGGGTCTACTAAAATTATCTTTCTTATTTCTAACTGACCTTTCATTAGGGATTTAAACTTGGCGTTGAGAAAAATTTTATTCGCTGAAAATATTATCTGAGAAGTGTCTTTTGAGCTAACTGTCAAACCACTTCCACGAAGACTTAAGCCGTTTGAAAAGCTAAATTTTAGTGATTTAATTTCGATGCTCAATCCGGTTATCTTGCTTAGTTCCTTTATGATGGGTTTACTCAAAGAATCCAGATTTATAGAAAAAAATCCAAAAAGAATAACTCCCAGAATTAGACCTATGATTAAGACTAACTTGGTGTGTTTTCTGATTTTTTTGGTTTGAAGTAAGCTCGATAGTTTAGGCATTTGGGCTTAAGTTATAAGTAAAGTTTGCCGATTTTTAAGAAAGCATAAAGTTTGGATAACCATATAAAAAACAATGTATTTGACATGCATGACTTTTTTTTGTTGTGTTAATATCATACTAAGTCCACTAATACAAAATTTAAAGAAAAACATGTGATGCGAACAACCGGGAAATTTATTAGAATTGCCGCCATTATAGTTTGCTTGATATTTATAGGATTGCTTGCCCGAGAAGGCAAGTTATCTTCAACTTGGGTAAATATCCAAGAGTTATTTCTTGGAAAGAAAGAGCAAAAACTGACTTTCGCAGATTACGAGTTTAAGCCTGTAATACGCAAGGATATTTATCAAAAAGTTTTAGCGACGGGTTCGGTTTCTTTAAAGACAGGGGCAGAAGTTAAAATTGGTGCACGTATTTCTGGGCAGTTGGAAAAGCTTTTGGTTAAAATAGGTGATGTTGTAAGGGCAGGAGATATGATAGCAACGATCGAGCATGAGGATCTCTTGGCGCGAGTAGCACAATTCTCAGCTGATCTTAAAGCAGAAGAGGCCCGCCTAACTAAAATTAGAGAAGAAGGTCCTCTTGAAATTAAGAAATTAAAAGCAGAACGAGAAGAACTTAATGTTCAAATCAGTTTGGCTCAAAAAATGCTTTTCAGAAATCAGACACTAAGTAAAAAAGGGATGGTTTCAGAATCTGTCGTCGACAAAGCGGATGAGCGTTTGTTGGTGCTCAATGCACAAATTAATTTAATAGAAGAGGAGATGAATCTTGAAGTTATGCGCTTGAAAAATGACATCCGTCTTCAGGAAGCTAAGGTTGAAAAAGCTCTAGCCAATATTCTTGAACAAGAAACCCAACTGTCTTATGCCACTGTCACTGCACCAATTGATGGAGTGGTGGCTTTTGTTTCTACTCAGGAAGGAGAAACTGTGGTAGCCAGTATGAGCGCCCCTACATTTGTTACTCTGATTGATCTAAAAAAAATAGAAGTAACCGCATTCGTAGATGAAACAGATATTGGTAAAATAAAGGATAGACAAAAGGTCAAATTTACTGTTGACGCATTCCCAAAGAAATTTTTTGATGCAGTGATTAGGGAGACCCGACCTAAAGCAGTTATTAAGGATAACGTTGTCAACTACGAGGTTATGTTGGAAATTAAAAAACATAATATTTTTCTATTAAGACCTGAGATGACAGCCAATATAGTAGTCACTACAGGTGTTCACGAGAATGTATTAGTTATTCCTCGAGGTGCTGTCAAAAGGTCAGGTAAAAAATCCTTTGCAGTAATTAAGGCAGATGTTGCTTTGTCAGAGAAACGGATTGAATTAGGGTGGCGTGATGGTGATTCACAAGAAGTCTTGTCAGGGCTCAACGATAGTGACGAAGTAGGAATTCTCATGAAACCAATAAAGAAAAAACGAGGTAGGCGTAGGTGATAAAAATTTCTAAAATGATAGAAATTGATTCTATTAATAAGGTTTACAAAAACGAAGGGTTCGAAACTAATGTTTTAAAGGGTATCTCTGTTTCTGTGGATGAGGGAGATTATGTCAGCATTATCGGACCTTCTGGATCTGGTAAAAGTACCTTAATGACAATCTTGGGGTGCTTGGGTCAGGCAACAAGTGGAACTTATCTTCTTGGAGGAGAAGAAGTAGGAAAACTTAAAGATTATGATTTATCCCGAATTCGTAATGAAAAAATTGGTTTTGTTTTTCAAGCATTTCATTTACTTCCTGGCGTTTCTGCTTTTGATAACGTGATGATGCCTCTTATTTATTGTAATAAAATACCTGCTGATGCTAAAGAGAGAGTTAAGCAGGTTTTGATTCGAGTGGGGCTAGAACATAGAATGGCTCATACTCCTGGTCAACTTTCAGGCGGTGAGCAGCAACGAGTTACAATAGCACGCTCTTTAATTAATGATCCCAAAATTATTCTTGCTGACGAGCCAACTGGGAATCTTGACTCAAAAAATGGTGCAGAAATAATGAAAGTTTTTGATCAATTGAATGCCGAAGGGCGCACGATAATTATAATCACTCACGACTCTTTTGTCAGCGAACACGCGAGGCGTATCCTTACTTTGCGAGACGGACAGATTGTTTCGGATAAAATTAATGAGAATTTTAAGGAACCTCGGGCAGGCCTTGCACGGGTTGAAGTTAAATAAAGGCAATACATTTCTTATGACCCTCGGGGTCATGATCGGCATTGCGTCCTTGACAGTTATCGTTGCTATTGGAGAAGGGACAAAGTCCACAGTTCTCGATCGCATTGCTAATATGGGATTCGGACCAGAATCTTTTTCGGTTTACTCTGGTGGCGGCCGGCTTTTTTTTGGACGTAATCGAAATATCACAAGCATGACACTTCAGGATGCTGATGATATTCGAGCCATGCCTGGAGTTGCTATTGTTGTTCCTCGGCAACGAAAGCGAATGCGTATTATCAATAAAAAAGAATTTACCACGACTCGGGTGTATGGTGTGTCTCCAGAATGGCAGCCTGCACGTCAATGGAAGGTAGTAGACGGCGAATTTTTTAATGATATGGATATGGATCGAAAGAGAAAGGTTATTGTTCTTGGAAATACTCCTGCTCGTAAAATATTTGGAGAAACAGATCCTCTTGGCAAAAAAATAAGGGTAGGGCAGGTCTTTTTTGAAGTCATCGGTC
>JAPYPM010000049.1 GCA_029937635.1 Nitrospinaceae bacterium | reverse complement strand
CACAAGCCTAGCCAAGCAACTCTAAAAGCAACATCTCCATATTCTCCCGTTAACAACCAAATGACAGCGCACCTCGAAAAAGATATTTTATTCTTAGTTAAAATCACCAACAAGCAAAAGCTAAATAGAGCAAAAACTCTAGAAGAAGAACTAAACAACCTTACCCAAGCTCTTCGGGAAGACCTGGGGGAACCTAGCCTCGAAAAATCTTCTAAAACCTCAAAAGAATTAAAAAATAAAATAAATAAAATCCAAAAAGTCCTACAAAAATTAATGGGTCAATTATCACGCCAGACAAAATCGATGCCCGATGAATTTTTAAATCCAAACGCTTTTAAAAGATTAAACATGGGGAAGCTTTCTGATGCCTTAAAAAAAATGGAACAGATGATAAGCCAAGGGAAGTTCGAAGAAGCTATGGAAGAACTAAAAAAAATGGAAGAGGACCTTAAACTTCTTGCAAACAAAATACACCGTGCAGACTCAGAAAAAGAAAGTTTTCTTGATCCTGAAACAGTCAAGACAATTGACAATGGCATCAAAAAACTGGATCAACTTCAAAAAAGACAACAAAACTTGGTTGAAACAACTTCTCAAATGAACCAGAAGCTCAGACAACAACAATCACAAATATTTGAAAGTCAAATAAACAAATTATTCAAAGATCTAATGCGAGATATAGACTCAATCCTCAACATTTTTAAAAAAGATAAAAATTTTCTAGCTAATCATAAGACAATGGATCAAATGAAAAACCTTATAGAGCAGGAAACCGAAACAAACAGGAAGGTTGAAAAATTGAGAGAAGCGACGGTCGAATCCTCTCAATCCAAAAAACTAGACGAGAATTTTAAAAAACTTAACGAGGAGCGAAAGAAGCTCTCTAAGTTGACAGAAAAAAAGAAATCACTGCAGGTAGATGAGCCTCAACGTTTCAAAGAAGCACTTCCTCAACTACAAAAAAAATATAACTCTCTAAATAGGCTAGCTAAACTTCAGGACCTAAATGATTTTGCAGATATTTTTAAAAAAGTTTATCCGGATGTTTTAAGGTGGCAATATAAATTACGTACGGCAATTAATCTTCGAGATGACATAGCTGAAAAACTGGAAGGTGATTTGACTCAAGTCTCAAAAATAAATAACTCAATATCTAAAAAGCTTGGATCGATGATACGTTCAATTAAAAAAAATTATAATTCGTCGATAACGATGGACCAAAAAAAAGAATTAAAAAAAATGGAAAAACAGGAATATGAAATACGGAAAGAATCGCAAAAACTATCTCAAAGTTTTAGTGAATTGGGTAAAGAAAATCCAATGATACCCTCAGAACTTTCACAAGGAATGAAACAAACTGAGCGTCATATGGAACAAGCGGAAAAAAACCTTAAAGAACAAAATATTAGTAAAAGCATTAAATCTGAAAACCTGTCGCTCAAAGGCCTAAATAAAACTCGTGACTTATTAAGCAATATGAAAAACTCTAATGGGGAAACAAGCCAAGCAAAACGGCAAAATTCCAGAAAGCTTGGAACAGGAAGCAGTCCAGATTCTCGCCGTGGGGGGGCCTCAAGAATGCAAAAAGAACGGGTAATACTACCCGATGAAAACCAATATAAAGCCCCTAAAGAATTTCGGGAAGAAATATTAAGCGCAATGAAAAAAAAATCGCCCAAAGATTACGAACGCATGATCATGAAATATTATAAGGATCTAGTGCAATGAAACATATTTTGCGGGTTACCAATATCTGTCTAGTTGTTTTGACCCTAGTTTTTTCGTCTACTACATCGGCGATTGAGCTTCCTTTAAAAGATGTATATGCGGGGCATAAGCTAATAGATGACTGGAATACTGAGGCGGCAGAGCAGTTCACAGATTCTTTACTTAAAAAACATCCTAAATCAGGAGATGCTTATTTCCTCAAAGCACGTGTGGAGTTTTTAAAAGGTAATCATAAACTGGCTGCAAACATACTAAATCAAGTAACTAGCAACCACAGTGAAGTTCGCGAATTCAAGAGTCTTGTCAACAATACCTACGAGGAAACAAAACTATTTACATCCAGTGAATCAAAACATTTTATCTATCGATACAAAAAAGGGCCTGATGAAATATTAGTTCACTATGCAACTGAAGTTCTGGAAAAATCATATAAAGTTCTAGGAGAAATCTTTAACTACTATCCAAAAGAAAAAGTTTTGGTTGAGTTCTACCCTGACAGAGAATCCTTTTCCAGAATCTCTCCATTAACGCTTGATAACATCACCACCTCCGGAACAGTGGCTCTCTGTAAATATAATCGAATTATGATGATCTCACCAGGGTCTCTGGTACGGGGCTATAATTGGATGGATACCTTGAGCCACGAATATAGCCACTACATACTCACCAAAAAAAGCCGTAATAACTTGCCTTTATGGATGCATGAGGGAATTGCAAAATACTTCGAGACTCGCTGGAGAAACAACGATATATATCTAACACCTATCATGGAAACAATGCTTGCGGGAGGACTGGAAAAAAACTATCTAATCGCATTAGAGGATATGATGCCTTCGTTGGCAAAGCTAAAAACAGCCGAAGACGTACAACTAGCATATGCTGAAGTTTCTACAATGATTGAATATCTTACCCAAACCCATGGGGATAAAGTAATTTCAACTCTTCTTGAAAGATTGGCTAAAAAAGAATCTTTTGACTTGGTAATGTCTGATACCTTAGGAATAAGCCTAGATATATTTCAAAAAAAATGGAAACACTTCGTAAAACAAAAAAAACTTAAAACTACCCCAGGACTCAAACCTCCTGGGGTCCATTTTAAAGCAGACCGTATGTCTGAGGAATCCAACAAAGAATACCGTGAGATCGATGATCAAAAAAGTCGCGACTTAACATTCCTAGGAGACATTTTACAATCACGAAGTTTTTACAAAGCAGCTCTTATTGAATATCAGCGTGCGATCGACCAATCAAAAATATTCTCCCCCATACTCCATAACAAGTTAGCCAAGGCTCACCTCATTACTAAAGAATATAAGAAGGCTGAGGTTATCCTAAATAGAAGTTTAAACTACTACCCCATGTTTCATTCTACACTAGCTAATATGGGCGGATTACATTTTCATAAAAATAATATAGAAAAGTCTCTTAGCTTTTATCAACGGGCTATCCAGATTAATCCATTTAATCCTTTTGTTCATACGCGACTAATGAAGATTTATCAGAAACTCAATTTAAAAAAAGAAAAAAAATTACAAACAAAGCTTTTTGGATATATAAACCATTAATCATACTTTCTATTAGAGATTAGAATGACTAAAAACCTAGAGCTAGCAAAAGAGTTAGTAGACTCAAAAAACAGAATTGCAAATGAAATTCGCAAAGTAATCGTAGGTCAAGACGAAGTGCTAGAAAATTTATTGGTAGCGCTTTTTTGTAAGGGACATTGCCTTTTTGTTGGTGTCCCTGGTTTAGCAAAAACTCTAATCGTAAAAACTCTAGCTAGAGCACTCAACCTTAGTTTTAGTAGAATTCAATTTACCCCTGATCTGATGCCCTCAGATATTACGGGGACGGACATACTTTATGAAGACCACACCACTAACAAAAGAGAATTTCGCTTTATCAAAGGTCCGATCTTTTCAAATATTGTTTTAGCCGATGAAATAAACCGAACCCCGCCAAAGACGCAAGCCGCACTACTTCAGGCAATGCAGGAGCAACAGGTAACTGTCGGCGGGAACACCTACGAACTAGATCAACCTTTTCTAGTTTTTGCGACACAAAATCCAATTGAGCATGAAGGCACTTACCCCTTACCAGAAGCCCAACTTGACCGTTTCATGTTTATCATAAACGTTAGCTACCCTACTATGGAAGAGGAAGTAGAAATCGCAACAACCACTACTTCTGGAGTACGCCCAGAAATGAATATGGTTTTAAATGCGCAACAGGTTCAGAAATTCCAGCAACTAGTACCTAGTGTTCCTGTTTCAAAACATGTAGCAGAATACGCAGTAAAGTTAGCGCAAAGTTCACGTCCAAATAAAAATGGCGACAGTGCGGATTTCATAAACGAATGGGTTGACTGGGGAGCCGGGCCTCGCGCTTCTCAATATCTACTAATGGGGGCAAAAGCACGAGCCCTGATGGATAACCGAGTCGCCGCAACTATCGAAGATGTTAAACATGTAAGTCGGCAAGTGCTGGAACATAGAATTATACTGAACTTCAAGGCCGAAGCCGAAAATATCACCACTAATGACATTATAGAAAAACTTTTGAACTTAATAAAACCATGAGCTAGGAAGAACTAATTAGGCTGGATGGTTTCCAATCTACCTTCAAATCTTTAGCTACCCCTGAGCGAGTAGAATATTTCACATAACCATGTGACTCTCCATAAAGAAACAAGTCACGAGTAATTTCAACATCTTGCTTGCAGTACTCAATAATTTTGTCTATTTTTCCTTCTTTATACCATTGCAAAGAAACTAAACCATCAGCACTTTTTTTCGCATTTAGGGTATTTTCTGCTAGATGATTAAGGCTAAGTCGATGGTTAAGTTTACCTTTAATATCATCCAACATATCAAAAGTGACTATTTCACTAAGATCGAAGTCCGCGTATGGCTGTAGCACTGTATAATCAAATTTCTTAACATTAAAACCCACAACTAAATCCGCCATACAAAGTTTTTCCACCAATTGAGAAGCTTCACTTTCAAGATAGCTAAAATGTTTTTGATCAACGCTATCCCAAACCACGCCTACTGCCAGTTTCATATCATGAATATTCCCCCATCCTCCAACATCGTCGGCACTTTTTTGAGTTTCTAGGTCAAAATAAAGAATACGGTGATCATTAGAGCTTTTTTGAATATTCTCAGAGTCTAATTTATTTTTTTCAGGCTCTGTAAATAGATCCAGTTGTTCTGACATATAACTCGAACTCCAAATATTAAGATAGCTCACTTACATAGTTTAGATTAGATTCGACAACTTTATCACTCCATCTCATCAAATCAAGATAAAGAACTTAAGATTCAATTAAACATATACTTACAAGAAGTCGATTAAAACTATCAAGGATACTAATTAAATAGTTACAAACAATGGTTTAAACCCTTTAAATCAATTAAAGGTATGAATTTTATAAACCGATAAAATGTATGAAGAGAATTGCTAAGATTATTTCCATTCTAGAGATTTAAAACATTTAATGGCACAAAACGCAATATATGGCCTTAATTCGAATATGGACACCCAAGACATCATCAACAAGATGGTTTCTCTGGAGGCTCGTTCGATGGATCTGGTTGAAGCCAAAAAGAATATCGAGGAGCAAAAATTAGCTAGTTTTCAGGAATTAAAAAGCAGGTTGCACGCATTCAAAGGAGTTGTGGGCACACTTAATACCAAAAATCGCTTCATAGAAAATCAAAGTGTTTTTTCAAACAATAGTTTTTCAGATAGTAATAAGGTTGTAGATATCACTACCACTAGTTCGGCTTCTTCTGGAACCTACTCCCTCATCGTTAACAATCTTGCCACTGAAAGCAAACTTATAACCAGTGGCTATGCAGAAACCTCATCTGCAATTTCATCTGGAACGATAACAATTGTTATTGGGTCATCCGCTTCGGCTACAGTAACTATTGACAGTACTAACGCCACAGTTGATGGGTTAAGACTAGCCATAAACAACCTGGGAATTGATCTCAAAGCATCCTTTCTTAATGACGGTGACGCCACCAGTCCCTATCGACTTCTTATTTCAGGCACTCAAACAGGAAGCAGCGGTGCTGTAACAATGAGCACTAATATCACAAGTGGTAGTGTGACGATGGGTTTTCAAACGACACAAACCGCAAAGAATGCGAGTTTGTCACTAGATGGTGTTTCGATTACCAAATCATCCAATACAGTTACAGACGTTATTAATGGAACAGCGCTTAAACTACAATCAGCCGGATCAGGAACTATTTCTCTTGCAACTGACACCGAAGCTATCACAACTAAAGTTAAGGACTTTATTGAAGAATATAACGAGGTCACATCATATATAAATGAACAGTTATCGTTAAATACAGAAACTCAAGAGCCTGGTGTATTGTTTGGTAATTTTGCAGTACAAGGCATGCAACGAATGCTTCGAAGCTCAATAAGCACTGAAGTGACAGGAATTCGCGGTGACTACAAATATTTGTCACAAGTAGGTATCACCACTCAGTCAGATGGGTCACTTATTCTGGATACCGATAAATTTTCTGATGCTTTGATAGACGACATAACAAATATAAGCGAGCTTTTTTCAAGTAATGGTAGCGTAACAAACACATCTATAACCTACGTGGGGTTCACCCGCGATACAAAGCCCGGAACATATGACATACGGGTAACTTCAGGAGCAAGTACTTTTGTTCAATTAAGTAACTCGGGTGCAAGCACTTTTGTAACTACCTCTGGATCTGGAAATTTTTACGCAGGTTCCTCGGGTAACTCTAATGGTCTAAATTTTCGTATCAGTAGTTTAACTCCTGGGAATTATGGACAAATTACCCTTTCGAACGGCGTGGCAGAAATTCTTAATCGAAAATTGGAGAACTTTGTTAATGCATCTTTAAACGGACCACTGGTCTCTGAACTTGACACTATCAAAGAAACTGTAGACGACTTCAATGAGACTCTACTAACGCAGGCAGAGCGCCTACTTGAATTCGAGACAAATCTTAAAGAAAGATTCACAAACTTAGAAGTTGTAATGGGCAGACTTAACTCACAAAGGGATACCTTTAGCAGTGCTCTTGCAGGGATTCAAAATATTTTTAATAAAAAATAATAATTACTCTTTTACTATTAAGGACCTGTATATATGTTTCCACATCGGCTTCACAACGAATACCGTCATAACGAAGTAGCAACTTCTAGCCAAGGAAAATTAATCATAATGATGTACGAGGGAGCCTTAAAATGTACCACTTTAGCCTTAGAGGGAATTGACAGTAAAGACCTAGTAAAAAAAGGAACCTACATTAATAAAACTCACGATATTATAAATGAATTATCCTGTGCTCTAGACATAGAAAAAGGTGGCGATGTGGCTCGAAAACTCGAATCACTTTACCAGTTCATTCTCCATCAATTAACCTTAGCTAATGTTAAGTCAGACCGTAAAGCTCTCGAGTCAATAGTGAATGTGCTCACAACCTTAATGGGAGCTTGGAAAGAAATATTAGATGACAAAGTTAATAACCAAACGGATAATGGACAAAAAAATGGAGCTACCCATTCACACAAAAAAATAACCTCAAGATGTTAACAAAACTCACCTATTTCTATTTTTAATAGTTTTTCTTTTTCCTTTCCGTTGTTCTTAAACCCAAATTTTATTACATTCACACAACTGTTCCTAATTAGGCCCAAGTGCCGATATATTATTTTTTGACAAGGCATACGAGCTATGGTAGAAAATCCCTCTTGCATACATTTTTTTTATTATCGTCTCTAAATTATTTTAATTTCAAACTCATGAATATTCACGAGTATCAGGCAAAGGAAGTTCTTGCAAAATACGGTGTAGCGGTTCCCAACGGTGTGGTCATCGATAATGCAGAAAAAGCAGCCGCTGTTTCTCGCAAACTGGGAACAGATATTGTCGTAGTCAAAGCACAAATACATGCTGGAGGACGAGGTAAAGGAGGAGGAGTAAAACTCGCCAAAAGTCCGGAAGAAGCCAAAGTTCATGCAAATAAGATTATTGGTATGACACTGGTAACACCGCAAACTGGACCAGAGGGGCGAAAAGTTAAAAAAGTTTTAATAGAGGAAGGAATGGCTATAACCAAAGAACTATATCTAGGCATCCTTCTTGATAGACAAAGCAGCAGAGTAATGATTATGGCTAGCGAGGCAGGGGGTATGGCCATCGAAGAAGTCGCCGAAGACACTCCAGAAAAAATTATTAAAGAGATCATCGACCCTATTATTGGAGTTAAACCTTACCTCGCAAGAAAAATAGCATTTGCTCTCAATGTAAAAGGGAATGCCCTTAAGCAAATGATTCCTTTAATAATTAATCTTTACCAGGCATTTATTAAAGAAGATTGCGACATGCTAGAAATCAATCCCCTCGTTATCACAAAAGACGATCGAGTTCTTGTTCTTGACGCAAAAGTTAACATTGATAGCAATGCCCTCTATCGCCAAAAAGAAACTCTCAATTATCGGGACTTGGATGAAGAAGATCCAATGGAAGTGGAAGCCAGCAAATTCGACTTAAACTATATCAAACTTGATGGGAATATTGGTTGTATGGTCAACGGGGCAGGTCTCGCCATGGCGACAATGGATATTATCAAGCATTCAGGTGGCGAACCAGCAAACTTTTTGGATGTTGGAGGCGGAGCTGACGAAGAAAAAATTGAAAATGGATTCCGCATTCTACTATCCGACCCCCATGTAAAGGGGATTTTTATTAATATATTTGGCGGTATCTTACGCTGCGATATTTTAGCTCGAGGTGTTGAGATCGCGGCCAAAAAATTAAAAATTAAGATCCCCATCGTGGTTAGGATGGAGGGAACCAATATGGAAGAAGGCCATCAAATTCTCAGTGACTCAGGGATAGATGTTATAGTCGCAGAGGGTATGAAAGATGGTGCGCAAAAAATTGTAAAGGCAATACGATGAGCATTCTAGTTGACGAAAAAACAAAATTGATTGTTCAAGGAATTACTGGGCGCGAAGGACAGTTTCATGCCGAACAATGCATGAAATATGGCACCAAGTTAGTTGGTGGTGTGACCCCTGCCAAGGGTGGCCAAATAGTTCTAGGTAAGGTTCCCGTTTTCAACACCGTACAAGATGCAGTAAAAAAAACAAAAGCCAACGCAACAATGATTTTTGTGCCACCCGCTTTTGCCTCCGACGCCATTCTTGAAGCCGCCGATGCAGGAATCGAACTGATTATTTGCGTTACAGAAGGTATCCCAGTATCAGATATGGTGGAAGTTTTTCGCTACATTAAGGCTAGTAAGTCCCGGTTGATCGGCCCCAATTGCCCAGGCATTATCTCACCAGGAAAATGCAAGATCGGCATCATGCCGGCCCACATTCACAAAAAAGGCAATGTTGGTATTATTTCCAGGAGCGGGACTCTCACTTATGAAGCCGTAGGTCAATTAACAGCCTTAGGCCATGGTCAGTCAACGTGCGTCGGCATTGGTGGAGATCCTATAATCGGCACCAAATACATTGATATCCTAGAACTTTTCCAAAAAGATCGAGGCACAAAAGCTATATGTATGATTGGCGAAATCGGCGGATCAGCAGAAGATGAAGCTGCCTACTACATAAAAAAACACGTCACTAAACCGGTCATTGGTTTCATTGCCGGACAGACAGCACCCCCGGGTCGTCGCATGGGTCATGCTGGAGCAATCATCTCTGGTGGGAAAGGAACGGCTGAAGAAAAAATGAAAGTAATGCGCCGCTGCGGCATCAAAGTCGTTAAGAGCCCCGCTGATCTAGGAAAAACGGTCGCAAAACTCCTATAATTCCCTGTATTATCCTGCTATATAGTCCAACCCATTAACCTGAGTTTCATAAGCCAAAGCATCGAACTGCATATCTCTCCGTGTGCCAGCAAAATGCAGGTTAGCATATATAGCTATAATCGCATGCAGGGCTTCATGTGACTCCATACCATGGCTAGTTAAACGTTGATAGGCAGCAGCAACAAACTCCGGGGCTTCCAGTTTTAGCTGGCGATCAATAGTCACATGTAAAACAGTATGGACAAAAGGATTCACGATCATACCATTGACTTCTCTGGGAATTGATGCCATTTCACCCTCTTCCCATATAGGGTCAAACTCAGGGTGCAGGTCGAGAACCCCTGCTATTTGCTCATCTATTTCTTCAATAGGCCGCCCTTCATTTTTATCAGCAGCAACTCGAAGAATACGTTGTTGAGACTCCTTATCAAATTCCATTATGTAAGCCGTTCTCCTTAAGTTAGGGACCCTTGGGATAATAAAAAAGGTCTCATTTCATACTTATTGCTCTAAAGATTAGGATGCTTTAAAGCGGGTAGATCTTCATAAAACTATTGTCATTACGGGGTTTCGGAATAATGCGAGCGCCTTTTACCTCCAGAACCTCCATAAATCATAAACACACGCTTTCCTTGGCGAACATGGTATTTAGCCCACGCAGGAGAAGTTCCATTATAGCAAGCAGCAGGATCACTTCCCTCAGCTTTCAGAAAATCTGGATAATCCAAACCCGCATCGTAAACATCCATTAAAAGGCAGTCAGAGTTAAATCCAGGACCTGACAAGCTAACTTTGCTCAAAAATGCTTCAATTTCAATTGGATCATTTAATTCCAAGTTATCCATAGTTTGAGTAATACTGAAAGTATTATCCTGAATAGAAAATATTTTTTTTAATTTATAGTACAATTCAAGTTTGCCTAAGTTACTTGATTTGATAAAATAAAAAAAGATCTTTTTTTATAAATAGGAGGCCTTTAAATAAGGTAGTAAATGAATGTTAATTCAAGAAAATCTCCACCTATCACGAAGTGCTTCAGATGGACAAGGGGGCCACGAGTTTTTATACAAGGTGAATCAGTATGGAATATCTGCTAAAAGTCGACCACAAGAAGAACTTTCGCAAATTCACTGGGAAGTAGAAGTTATAAAATATCAAAAAACCGACGCTGTTAAATTCGAAATATGCCATGACACAAAATTAGCAGTGAAAACATTGATTTTTCATAATGACTCGTCTCTCAACGAATTTCTTGAAAAAGCTTTCAATTATTTTAAAGAACTCGGTTTATTGGAAGATATGGCCTAAAAATAGATCTAATTAAAGAAATTTGATGACCGTTAACCCTTGACAAAGTGAGGGTTTATTTTTACTATTAATCTCTTCAGTTAATTCCTGAAAAAGGTCCTCTATGATTGTGTTTTAGTCAGGGGATCTGGCTAAAGTCATTGTTTATTTCAGTTAATATAAAATAGGAAAAAATACGGGGCTAGGTTATTCCCGATTAAAATTAATTTTCACAAACGGAGAAGTATAAGGATGTCACCCCAAACTGCCGAAGCAAAATCAAACAGTACAAGTAAGCATGCTAATGTTCCGGGAAAACCAGAGGGCTGGGTACCCGCAGGAGATTTGCAAGAAGTAATTTCTCTTGAAAAAATGCAAAAACTGCCAAAGGAAACTATATTCATGACCGGGAGTGAAGCGGCTCGCGAATCAATTCGTAGGGCCAACGTTGATATGGCAATTGCCTACCCTATAACTCCTCAGTCAGAAACAATGCAGCAGGCTGGGTACTTGTACGACGAAGGATATATAAAGGATTACTATCGTGCTGAAGAGGAGATAGGCACAATGTCCGCTATCAGTGGTGCATCTCGTGCAGGCGTACGAAGCCTCACTGCTACTTCAGGTCCTGGGTTAATGAGAGGCATGGAAGCACTAGCTTCATGGCCTGGAGCAAGAGTTCCTGTCGTAATGCTTAATATGTGCCGAGTTATCAACACGCCTCTGGCAATCCAACCCGATAATGCAGAAATGTCTTTCCTACTGAATACAGGAATGTTGCTCATGCATGCTGAAAACCAGCAAGATTTTTTTGACTGGCCCTTAATAGCTTTTATGGTCAGCGAAGAGGTTGATGTGACATTACCTTGTACCGTATCAGTGGACGGCTTCTTTGTGACCCACGCACGTGGCAATGTTCAGATGTGCGACAAAAAATATAAAATACCACCTCGAGATGGCTGGAGAAATGCGGTTCCTTCAATGGATAATGAAAATCCACCGGCACGAATATCTCGTGATGCTCCAATCCAGAAAAGTAATTTTATTAGTTATCATATGCACGCAAGTTGGCAGCAAGAAGTCTTTTCTGCGGTACAACGATCGGCGAAGTACTTTGATAAATACCTGGGTGGCCTAATCGAAGTTATTAATCCAGGTGCCGATGAAATGATCATCGCTTCAGGTGCGGCAGTGTCTCAGGCCCGCGAAGCAATCCGCCAAGAAGAAGAAAAGGGTAATAAAGTCGGCCTCATCAAGGTTAAGACTATCCGCCCTTGGCCTTCTGCCCAGATCATTGCTGCAGCCAAGCATGCAAAAGTCATCCTAGTCCCTGAATTTAATCAAGCAGGTTGGT
>JAPYPM010000048.1 GCA_029937635.1 Nitrospinaceae bacterium | reverse complement strand
TTAAGGAGTTCACGATCGAGGAAACAAAAAGGTATTTAAAGTCAAAGGGAATTCCGGTCCGTATATAAAGCCAGCATCATCATAAGACACCGCAATTTTCAAATTCGAGAGTTTTAGTTTTCGTATCCAGCTTAGCCTCAACACCCATCGGCAGGGTAAGCATCTCTCGTCCATGCCCCGACGGAAAATCCGTTACAATTGGGAAAGAGCTGCCTGCGAAAACTTCTTTCAAAATTTCCTTGAAAGAACCATTGGTTTTCTTGGAGGGCTGACAATTGACCATTTCTCCAAAAACAATTCCGCGAATCCCTCTAAACTTTCCAGCCTGTTTTAAATGCCAAAGCATCCCGTCAATTTTATAAATTGGTTCATTAACATCTTCGAGTAAAAGAATTTTGTTGCGTGTCCTAATTTCCCATGGAGTCCCTAGAGATCGACATAATAAAGTAAGGCACCCACCTATCAACTTACCTTCTCCAACTCCTGGCCTAAAGATACGTGCTTCTTTTGCAGTCAACCGTTTACCTGCTTTATTTCCCAAAAGAATCTTACCAAACTGGCGTCTTGATTTTGTCATCGGGTAACTCCCAAAATTTCCTGCTATCATAGGTCCGTGAAATGTAACCATCGAACACCGCTGAACAAGAAACAAAATAAGAAGAGTAATATCACTAGAACCCACAAAAACTTTGGGATTCTCACTAATAATGGAAGGATTTAACCTGGGAAGGACGCGGTTGACTCCATACCCACCTCGCGCGCAAAAAATACCTCTTATTTCAGGATTTCTGAAAAAATCGTGCAGATCCTTAGTCCTTTGTGCATCTGTCCCTGCCAGATACCGATCCTGCTCGTATATGTGTTCGGCAAGCACGGGGCAAAACCCCATTCGCTTGATCACACTCAATCCTTTTTCCAATTTTTTTTGATCAACCGGTCCCGCTGGTGCAACGACACCTACCCTATCTCCCTTCTCTAACTTTTTAGGATATTTCATATATTTTTCAGCATTACAAATCTACCTGGAAATCAGTACAATGTAACTTTTATAAAATAACCACAATTGAACTATGAGCGCCGTTTCTGCTGTCCTACAAGCTAGAATGAAATCAACCCGTCTACCGGGAAAAGCCCTTTGCCCCCTAGCCGGCATACCATTGACCGAGCATATCATTAATCGAATCAAAGCGGTGACCGATTTTGACCATATTGTTCTTGCGGTCCCCGATTCTCCTACCGAAGCACCTCTTATAGAAATGGCAGAACGATTAAACGTTATTGTTGCCAGGGGGCCCGAAGAAGATGTTCTCGAAAGATTCCTAATTGCCGCAGATCAGGTCAAGGCCCAACATATTGTCCGTATTTGTGGGGACAACCCATTAATCGACAGACAATTGATGCGTCTGTTAATTCATACGCATCTAAAAGAAAATACAGATTATACAGTCACATCTGATTCTATCCCGCTAGGAACAGGAACAGAAATAGTTAAAGTCAAAGCATTAAAAAAAATTTCTAGCGTTACAATGCAACCTAAATACCGAGAGCATGTCACTACCTGGTTTCACGATAATCCCACACTTGCAGTTCAATCTCGCGTGCCAGCGCCGGCCTACCTAAGAAACAAGTCTCATCGATTGACCATCGATACCAGAAATGATCTAACTCTCATGGGGGAAATTTTTAATGAGTTTTATACCCTCACCTCCCCTCTCCTCGATCTTCAGAAAGTTATCCAGTTTTTGGATACTCACCCTGACATAGCCCAAATTAATGCTAATACTCCTCAAAAAAACTGGCGATCTCAGTCTAAATAAAAACTTTTACTTTTTTCTAAAGTTTTAAGTTCCTACTCCGATACGCAGATTAAGCAATAGAGCGACCTAATTTCGGTAGCACTTAAAGTGATTAAACTCTAAAGAAACTAGTTTAAAAAATTTTAGAGTAAGTGGGCTCGAAGAAAACCCACTCTAATAAAGCTCTTCGGGGGGATTTAAAGAAGCAAAAAACATAAATTAAAAAGTTTTAAAAGTAAGAATAAAACTTTCCAACTCATGGTGGAGGATTAGGGAAATGGCAATTCGTATATTCAACAATACCGCTTCGGTAAATGCTCAGAGAAATCTGGACATTAATAGTAGTCGGCTTTCAAAATCAATAGAACGTATTTCATCCGGCATACGCATTAACAAGGGAGCCGACGACGCTGCAGGTCTTGCAATTTCTGAAGGACTACGATCTGACATTCGAGCCCTACGACAAGCCACAAGAAATGCAAACGACGGGATGTCTCTCGTCAACGTTGCAGAGGGTGCTCTCAACGAACAATCTGGTATTCTCATTCGTCTCCGCGAATTGGCATCACAGGCCGCAACCGGAACGGTTGGTTCGACCGAACGTGCAAGCATTCAACTCGAGTTCTCAGCGCTTCGTCAGGAGCTCACACGTATTGCCAACACAACTGAATTTAATGGGATTGGTCTAATCGATGGTTCTCTCGCCTCTAGCGTGTCGTCTACCAGTCACACTTTGATTCAAATCGGGATCGATAACACAGCAAACAGCAGACTCAATTTAAATAGTACTCTCGCCCTAGATGCTGTGACCTCAGAAAATTTGGGATTAGATACTCTTTCTATTACGGCTTCTGCGGAGGCATTAACAGCACTAGCTTCAATAGAAACCGCTATCGCATCAGTAACTGCGAGCCGAGGTAAAGTGGGTGCCATACAAAACCGACTGCAGCGCTCGGTCAGTTCTCTTAGTATTTCCACTGAAAACTTGCAAGCAGCAGAGTCCGCAATAAGAGACGCAGATATTGCCCATGAAATAGCAGAACTGACAAAAAATCAGATTCTTGTACAAACATCAACCGCCATGGTAGGACAATCAAACCTGATTCCGCAATCCGTGCTCCAGTTATTGGCATAGAAAGCGGATAAAGAAAATTAAAGTCTCAAAAACAGGCCTTTGTAGCACACCGTTTATCGTAAGCGGATAAAAAAGGGCCGTCTATGATGAATACTGTAAAAGTGAGAAAAACAGTTGATCGAGAAAAAAAGATCCTATCAAGATAAAACCCCTCAATTAAAGAGGGGCTTTATTCTAATAATCGTTTGCCAGGGAAGGTAATTCGAAAAAAGAGGGGTATCCTCTCCCCTTAAAACACTCATAAAGACGGTTGATGATCAATCGAGGATTGTCGCCCGCATGCGGGTGTTTTCTTCACAACCAGTGTCTAAAGTTGGTAATTAAAATGTAAAACTATTATTACAGACTTGTCTGCACTGCATGATGAGTTAAGCCATACCCAGAATCCCCTTATAAGATCAGCCAGAATCCTAGATATCACAACGCAAAACATAAACGCTGCAGACTCAACCCTTTACGAAAAAAACTTCGCAGAAAAAATTGCTGCCCTGATGCAAAACGAACTTCACGCCAGTACACATGCAAACAAGAAAGAGTAAATCAGACTTTCCACCCCACCACAAAATATAAGTTTGCATCATAAAATTTATATTTTTTAATTAATCGCCTGAATCATAAAATAATTATTTAAAGGAAATCTTATTCTATTGATAGTTAGAGAGAGCTCCCACTGTCTTGAGTCGATTCTCTAAAATTAACTCCATAAACAAAACTAAAGTATCTTATCTTCAGTCCGATAGAGCACATTAAGCAAGGTTGTATTCGGTTGGAGCCGAATAACCCAGAGCAATATAGTTCATGGGAGCTTTGCAGTTTAAGGCATGGGAATTGATTCCCCTGTTTCAGGGTTAAAAGCTTGGAGGCTTGTTTTGGTAAGGATGCTAAAACAATAACCCGTCTGAATTCATTCATGGAGGATAACAATGGCAACTCGAATCTTCAGCAACACCCCCACAATTACTACCCAGAGAATCCCGGAAGTCAACAACAACCGTGAACCTCTTACCCTTAGAAAAATTTTATCAGGGTTCCAAATCGGCAGGACCGCCAAGGTTGTGTTTGGTTGAAGCTAAGTTAACCAGAATAGAAAAAATTTTAAAGAAAATTTTTTCAATCAAGATATAGGAAATGAATCCCATATCATAGGATTAACAGCTTGGAAGCTTGTTTTCGCAAGGATGCTAAAACAATAACCCGCTAGACTTTTCAAGGAGGATACAAAATGGGTATACAAATCTTCAATAATATCGCATCAGTCAACGCGCGCAGACTTCTAGATGAAAATAGTGCACGTTTAACTCAATCTATACAAAGAATGTCATCAGGGATCCGCATTAATAAAGCATCCGATGATGCAGCAGGTCTTGCTATTTCAGAAGGTTTAAGGTCAGACATCCGTACTCTTCGCCAGGCTAAGCGAAATGCAAATGATGGAATGTCATTGGTCCAAATCACGGAAGGTGCACTACAGGAACAAGGAAATATCTTGATTCGACTCCGGGAGCTGGCATCTCAATCTGCAAACGGAACTGTGGGTTCCACAGAACGTGCGAGCATGCAATTAGAGTTCTCAGCGCTTCGTGATGAGGTTGACCGTATTTCGGCGACTACTGAGTTTAATGGTCAGGGTTTAGTCGATGGATCACTAGCATCATCTGTTTCATCCTCGAATCACGTTCTTATACAAATAGGTCTCACCAATCATTCAAACAGTCGGATGAATTTAAATACCGCGGTAAATTTGACGGAGATGACATCCACGGGTCTTTTAATTCATAATTTAAGTTTAACGTCTGCTGATGATGCACTTGTTGCTTTGAGCGAGTTGGATACAGCAATCAACACTATGGTTGCAAGTCGAGGTAAAATTGGTGCCGTTCAAAACCGTTTAGCAACATCTGTCTCTTCACTTTCCCTTGCAATCGAAAATTACACAGCTGCAGAATCGCAAATACGAGACGCTGATATGGCATTTGAAATTGCAGAACTGACAAAAAATCAGATTCTTGTACAAGCATCAACCGCAATGGTATCTCAAGCCAATATGATACCTCAGGGCGTGCTTTCATTATTATCTTAATTTATAAATATTTAAGAGAATCCGATTTTAAATAAAAAGATATCTATTAAGACCGCTAATTAATTTACGGAGATAAAAATATCGATGCCATTCTCTTTTAAAAGTTATAAATGACGTTTAATCGATAACAATGTTATCAAGCCAAAGACTAGAAGCATCGCAAAAAATAAAAATACCCTCGAGGTACAGGGAAGTATCTCGAGGGGGCATGAAGAGCATTCGAATTCTCTCACTTCAACAGAAAAACTGACTACCCTGTCGGACAAGATAACAATTAATGATATGATATAAAAATTCGAGATGGACAAACGGGGAAAATTTTTATGGTAATTCCCCATTGAAGAAAAGTTCTTTAATATTCAATAAACGAATCTCTGACTTTCAGAACACCACACTAGATTAAACAGTGTGATGTTCTGAAATAGCCTTAATTTTAGATTTTTGTCTTCACATCTAAATAAAAAACGCTCTCTAGTGATAGAGAGCGTTTTTTATTTTCGCCACATTAAAACCATTTAAAAAAAACAACTTACCCTCTTATCCCTCCAATTTATTTCATACAATTGTTCTAATCTTCCCCAGTAAATTAAAAAAAAATAAAAAAAGTATCAAGGAAAAATTTCCATATCCCGATAGGCTCTGTTAACGAAAGGGAAAAACAAAAATTCCCTAGAGCAACGAAGTCTCAGAAACATATTTCAGCAAGGAAGCTGAAGTAAAATTAATTTAAATTCCTATTATCAAGGAGGATAAGGAAAATGGCTAGAATTTTTAATAACATCGCCTCTCTCAATGCCCAGCGTCTATTGGGTGTCAACAGTGCTCGACTCGCTCAATCGGTAGAACGTATCTCATCAGGCATTCGTATCAACAAAGCATCCGATGATGCTGCAGGTCTTGCTATTTCGGAAGGATTGCGGTCCGATATTCGTGCACTTCGCCAGGCGGTTCGTAACGCAAACGATGGAGTTTCACTCATTAACGTAACTGAAGGTGCTCTCAACGAACAAGCTGGTATCCTTATTCGTCTTCGCGAATTGGCATCGCAGGCTTCAACCGGAACGATTAGTTCCACTGAACGTGCGACCATTCAATTAGAGTTCTCTGCGCTTCGAAATGAAGTGGATCGTATTGCGGCAACTACTGAATTTAATGGTCAAAAACTAGTGGATGGATCATTAGCATCATCTGTCACGACGACCAGTCAAATTTTCATTCAGATTGGAATTAATTCATCCGCCGACAGTCGAATTAATTTAAATGAGCAGGTCAACTTAGAGGCAATGACTTCGACAGGGCTTTCGATTCACGAGTTGAGTGTTACATCTGCCGCTGGTGCTCTATCAGCCTTATCGCAAATGGATACATCAATCACCCAGATCACTGCAGGGCGAGGTAAAATCGGTGCCGTTCAAAACCGTCTGATGAAATCCATAGCCAACCTTACAGTTGGAATTGAAAACTTGACAGCAGCAGATTCGCAAATCCGAGACGCGGATCTTGCCCATGAGGTTGCTATGCTAACAAGAAATCAAATCCTGGTACAGGCGTCAACCGCAATGGTGGGTCAGGCAAACTTGATTCCACAGTCGGTTCTCCAGTTACTTCAGTAATGAATAAAAGTTTGATTGAATAAAGTTTTAGAAACATGTCTTGGCAGAAAGACCAGTTTTATAACGAAAAATTGAATTTGTTATAAAGTTTTTAGGAGCAATACTTATGTCACTACGAGTATTTACTAACACGATATCATTAAACGCCCAACGGGCGATGTCCGTGAGCAGCGCCAAATTGGAGAGTAATTTGGAGCGAGTAGCCTCTGGGATACGACTCCAGCGCAGCTCGGACAATAATGGTGCGTTTCATCAAACCGAAACCTTAAGGGGAGATGTTAGTACACTAAGACAAGGGGCCAAAAACCTTAACGATGGGATTGGCATGATCCGCACCGCGGAAGGTGCTTTAAATGAACAAATAAGCATCCTTATGCGATTACGTGAAATTACGTCCCAGTCAATGAGTGGCACCCTAGGTAATACCGAAAGAGTTACACAGAACCTCGAGTTCTCAGCGCTTCGTGCTGAGTTTGATCGCATTACAGAGAATACAGAGTTTAACCATCAGAAGTTGCTCGACGGTTCCCTTGCATCAAGTGCTAGCAAATCTGTAACTATACAGATAGGTCTTGACTCCGGGGATGATAGCCGTTTCAATCTAAACCAGAATATGAACTTGACTGCCATGACGTCGAGTGCGCTGAACTTTAGCACCTCTACTATCTCTACGGCCAACGACGCAATCACAGCTCTAGATAATGTCAGTTTAGCTCTTGAAAAGACGTCTAGTATTCGGAGCAGAGTAGGAATAGTTCTAGAACGAATGGACTTTGCAAAATCTAATTTAAATAACTCCATTGAAAAAATCACGAGTACTATTTCATCAATCCGAGATGTGGATTTTGCCGAAGAGTTTACTAGCCTAACCATACATCAAATTCTTGTTCAAGGTGCATCTGCAATGGTCGGGCAAGCAAACTTAATACCCCAGTCAGTGCTGACTTTGCTCGAGGAACAATAAAAAAAGTATGGCTTTCGAAAGAATCTAACCCAAGAGAGAGATGAGTCCGTCCTCGGACTCATCTCCTTTGGCGTCCCGCCAAACTGGTATTATTGCTCTGCAATTAAGTGTCGCAACATTTTCATTAAGAACCCAACCTTAATAGACTTAAATATATTCTTACAGTGATATAATACATAATAACCTTTTAGCTTAACTTCATTTTCTTTTCTCCTGAAAACTATGAAAGTTTATAAAATCGGTCTCATCGGCTGTGGTCGCATAGGAACCCTTTTAGAAAAAGATAGGTTAAGGGGAAAGCCGTGCACACACGCTGGTGGGTTCAATGCTCTTTCAAATACCAGAATCGTTGCTGGATGCGATATTGACCGTTTAAGGCTAAAAACTTTTGGAGTGGACTGGGGTGTTGACCGTCTCTACGAGGATTATAAGGAGATGCTACATCAAGAAAAACTAGATGTCGCCTGTATCGCTACATGGACAAGTCTTCATGCCTCAATGGTAATGGATGCAGCGCGATGGGGTGTCAAAGCTATTTTTTGTGAGAAACCTATCGCGCTAAACCCTCACGATGGCCGACAAATGGTTCGCTTCTGCAAAAAAAAAAATGTTCCACTAATCATCAATCATGAGCGACGTTGGGACAGCTATTATCAAAAAGCAAAGCAAATTATTGCGACTGGGAAGATAGGCGAAATCCGCACAATCGTTGGGAATACCCTAAGCTCCAAACCCGGCAAGCACCTCACACGGACTCATGGTGGGGGAGCTTTATTTCATGATGGCACACATCTCACTGACCTCTTCCTATACTTCGGGGGTCCAGTGGAGTGGGTGTCTGGTCATGAAAACAGACCCCATGGGGAAAAATATATCGAGGAAACGGCCTGTGGAATGATTGGCTTTAAAAGTGGGGCGATTGGATTCATAGAAGGTGGTGGCTCAAGAAAATACTTCAACTTTGAACTGGATATTCAAGGATCAGCGGGACGACTCTTAATTGGAAATAATGGGCGCGAACTTTACCTGACAAAAAAAAGCAAACGATTTTCAGGCTTTCAAGAATTAGAAAAGGTATGCTTCCCAGAACCTAAAAAAATTATAAACCCTTTTGAAGGTGGAGCGAAAGAAACCTTAAAATGTATACGGACAGGTGAAGATGGAATTTCGAGCGGCAAGGATGGTCTCAAGGCACTGGATTTAATATTCACAATTTATCGATCGGCCAAACTCAAAGGAAAAAAGTTAAAACCAAAATAAATCACTCAATTTGCATCAATTAATAAATAAAATTTTCACCAACCCTTTTATGGTATTCTAAATTCAAGCTAAAAACTTAAAAAACCATCAACCGCTAAGCGAAAATTTTATAAACATTCCTAAGTTTAAACCTTATTCAACATAATCTGCTTCGCATAAAAGTAAATTAACTATTTTTAATTTGATAGAAATCATTTTCGTGTGCTATATTTCTCCACCCAGATGAAACCTAGAGAGATCCGTTGATTCTTTATAAAAAATTACAGCGACGCCCAATTAATAGATCAACATTACCCTGGAAACTTTAAATGATCGAAGTAGAACAACTTTCTAAATCTTACGGCCCTAGAGAAGCGATAAAAAATTTATCGTTCCAAATTGAAAAAGGGGAAGTTGTTGGATTTCTTGGACCAAATGGTGCTGGAAAATCAACGACCATGAATATTCTATCTTGCATTATGCCTGCATCAAGTGGCTCCGTAAAAATTTGTGGGTTCGATGTCTTTGAACAAGCCTTAGAAATTCGCAAAATCATAGGCTATCTGCCCGAAACACCCCCACTTTATTCTGATATGGTCGTTTATGACTATCTAGCTTTTGCGGCAAGACTTCGGCATGTTCCTTTAAAAAACACACAATCAGCAGTTGAAAAAGTTATAGAAAAATGTTCTCTGAAGGAAGCCAGTGACCGGATCATAGGAAGATTATCTAAAGGCTATCAACAACGAGTCGGAATAGCTCAAGCAATGGTACACAACCCCGACATTCTGATTCTAGACGAACCAACAATTGGATTAGACCCGATCCAAATCATCGAAATCCGAAAACTGATTCAAGAACTTGCTTTGTCTCACACGATTATTTTAAGTTCGCATATCCTTCCTGAGATTACACAAATTTGCAAACGAGTAATCATCATAAGCGATGGTCAAATCGCTGCGGTCGATTCATTGGACGCTCTAACGACGCGACTCCGTAAAGGAGAAAGGTTAGTTTTAAACGTGCGACGAAATAATAGCGAAATACTTGAAAAACTTCGTGCTCTGAAAAAGGTAAATGCTGTCACCGAGCACCAGCCCGCAAACTATACAATTGACTGCGAACCCAACGCTGACATCCAAGACGAAATAGCCCAACTTAGCTTAAATAACCAATGGGGAATCGTAGAACTAAAGCCTGTCTCGATGACTCTGGAAGATATATTTTTAAAGCTTACACTTGAAGAAAGTGAGGTCCCATAATGAAAAACATTTGGATCATAGCAAAAAAAGACCTCGGTTCGTTTTTCAGTTCACCTGTTTTTTATTCCTTGACCTCGGTTTTTCTGATTCTCAACGGATTTATTTTTTTTAATATTTTAAATTTTTTCAGTCTGCAAAGTTTTCAAGCACAGCAAATGCGTGGAGGCGGAATGGGATTGAATTTAAATGAAATGGTAATTGAGCCGTCTTTCCATAATATGGCGGTGATTCTTCTCCTCATTATTCCATTGGTAACCATGAGGAGCTTTGCAGAAGAAAAAAAGTCAAAAACATTTGCTCTTCTTTTATCATCACCTATCCACCTAATAGAAATTATTGTAGGAAAATTTTTGGCCTGCATGATTGTAATTGGACTGATGATTCTTCTTTCTTCTTATTCTACTGGATACTTAATGCTGGTTGGAAACCCAGAAATGGGCCCTGTCATTACTGGGTATCTGGGAATACTTCTCATGACTGGGTGCTACGTCTCAATGGGCTTATTTGCTTCTTCTCTTACTGACAATCAGATCATAGCAGCGGTAATAAGTTTTGGTTTGGCTTTATTCATGTGGATCATCGGCTGGGGAGCTCAAGCCTCGGGGTCGGGGTTAGGACAACTACTGGAATACTTATCTCTAATCACCCATCTGGAACATTTTTTAAAAGGATTGATAAGTTCTAGTGATCTTGTTTATTACCTTTCATTTATCCTCTTTGGGTTATTTCTAACCTATAGAGTCCTCGAGTCCTCCCGGTGGAGATAAAACAATGAAAACTTCCACTAAAATTGCGGCATGGTTGGCTTCGCTTTCTGCGATTTCTGGACTTTTTATCTATGCTATTGCGCCAGAGAAAACAACACCCGCTCTTATTTTGCTAGCCATAACGATTTTAAATACCCTTCTTCTTGGAGTGTCAGAAAGAAAGAATCTTTTTCGTGTTTTGAAAACAAGATCTGCTGCCCATGGGGCAAACTCACTAATCCTCACGGGAATCTTTTTAGGCATTTTGGTGTTTATAAATCTTATCGCTTCTCGCCATAACCAACAGTTCGATTTTACGGAGTCTGGTTTTTATACTCTTTCCCCGCAAACCAAAAAAGTTATTGGATCTTTGCCGCGTGAAGTCAGGTTGACCGCTTTTTTTCAAATGGACTCGCCTAAAAAAACTTTATTTCAAGATAGAATGCAAAGTATTTTAGAGTCATCAGATAAAATCAACCTTTCATTTATCGACCCTGATAAAAATCCAGCCATTACAAAGCAATATGGCATTACCACTTACGGTACCGTCATTCTTGAAAGCGGAAAAAAGGAATCCAAGGTTAGAGATCCAAGTGAAGCAAACCTAATTAACGGAATTCTTAAGGTTATAAAAGACGAACAAAAAGTGATCCGGTTCTTGGAGGGTCATGGCGAAAAACGCATTGAAGATTTTGAAAACCAGGGTTTCTCCACAGTTAAAGGAGCACTAGAAAAAGACGGGTTTAAAGTGGATAAATTGCTCCTTCTTCAATCGGGAGAAATTCCTTCCGACACAGAGCTTCTTATTATTCCAGGACCCGAGAAACCAATTCTTCCTGAAGAACAAAAACTTATAGAAGGATATTTAAATAGCGGGGGTTCTGTTCTGCTACTTCTAGACCCTCAATCGAAAGCGGGGATGGAAGACTTTCTCAAACAATGGGGAATTGATGCTCCAGATTCTTTTGTTATCGACCCGATGTCAAAACTATTCGGTGGAGACTACGCAGCCCCTGTAGTCAGCCAGTACGTTGCCCATGAAATTACACGTGGTTTTGCACTTCCAACAATCTTCCCACTTTTGCGAACCGTGTCATCTCTAAAGAGTACCGACGCTAATACCACGGAATTTCTATTAACCGGAGCCAACAGTTGGGGAGAAACAAATTTAGATATTCTAAAGGACGGAAAATCTCAGTTTGATGAAAAATCTGACATCAAAGGCCCGGTCTCAGTAGCGGTTCTCTCCACTCGGGAAGTTCCTGCTGAAGGAGTAAAAAAGCCCAATAATAATAAAAAAGAGCCCGCCGCTGATCTGAAAAACATTAATGCTCACTTGATAGTTATAGGTGACTCTGATTTTGCAGGTAACCAATATTTTAATTTTTCTGGAAATGGTGACTTATTTTTAAATATTGCCTCTTTTCTTGCAGAAGAAGAAAACCTTATTTCCATTCGCCCCAAGGAACGAAAAAATAGCCCATTGTCCCTGACAAGTGACCAAGGAGTATTTATT
>JAPYPM010000047.1 GCA_029937635.1 Nitrospinaceae bacterium | reverse complement strand
GTTTAATTATGTTCCTATAGATCCTTGTCAGCCTGTTATTATGGGACTTCGTATTGCTTCTCAAGAAGGAGTCTCTAGAAGGTTTATAGATTATAGTTGCAACAACTATGAGCCAAGAAGAATAAACTTCCCCGATTCATACGCATTACGATATATGTCGTATGAAAAATTTTGCGCTACTCTTTTACTCACAATTAAACGACCAGAAACTAACACTCTTCATGATAAAAGAGCAAGGTGGATGGCCTACCAGCTTCAACAACTAGAAATGGATTTTAAAAACATAACTATTATTTGCTCAGTTCTAGACTGGCCCTGGATAAAAGAAGCTTATGATGAAAGAAAACCATACGAACAAACAATAACATCTTTAGATAGACCAAAAATATATGAAGTACAAAAAGAAACACTGTTTTTTGCACTTGCTGAATTTCCTTACATAACTTACCTAAATGAAACATATCGGCAACAAGTAAAATCAGATAAAGAGGTTGTAGTTGATGGTGTAAAAGAAATTCTTATAAAGGCTCGAAACATCTTCACTAAAAAATATAAAATACGTTTTCATAATCTCACATCACAAACTTTTCAATTATACCTTCAGTACGTAAGAAATTTAACATTGATGGAAAGTCGCTTAACACCAGATCTTTACACTTTAATAACAACAGCAAAACAGTTCAGTGGTGACCCTTTCGCAATTGCTGTTCTTGAAGCAGCCAGAGAGTATCCTTTTCAAGAACTTGAGTCTTCTAACCTTGAATCTTTAGTACTTGGAATCGATAAAGCAATTGATAGTGAAAATAATTCTATCGATATGAAAAATCGCTTATCAGAAATCCAAACTGAATGGCGTGGAATCAACCTAAAACCAGAGCCTGAACTAAAAAAGAAAACTCAATGGAAACACAACTGGAATCCCTATGGCCAGTGTTCATGGCCACCTGAAGATGATCAAATAGAAAGTTTTAACACCCATGTTCGCGAACAAGCCAAATTACTTTTAAGCAATGACCTTGCAAGGTCTGAGAAGTTTACTTCCTCTATTAAAGACGGAGTAGATATGCGCGAAACACTTCGTCATTGGCATAAAGGCGATATATACGTTAAGGAAATACCAGCTTCCCGTGGACGAATTGAAATTGTAGTTTTTATTTTTGATATAGAACCAAACCCAGAAAACTACTCCTGGCGCCAAACTTGGTACGCAGAACATAATGAAGAATCAACACTTTGTTTTTTTGCAACAAATTATATGAATGATATGGTCGGACCTGGTGTAGGTCGTGCCACATATGGAGGATGTATGATGATATTCCCACCTAGGCCGATACCAGATATATGGAAGGACCCTAGAATTAACATAGGAAAAACTTTAGAAGAAAAATTATTAGAAGCTGCTTTTTTTCATTCACAAGAAAAACATATAACCCTAGTTACACCATGCTTACCAAAATCAAACTGGAGAAAAATTTCTCGGAAATATCATAAAAGTATTATTCATATACCATTAAAACGGTTCTCGAATCAAACCATCGAAAAAATTCGAAGGTTTCATGTTCTTAATGGTAAAGAAATACGATCTTTTGCAAATCACTTTATTCTGGGTTTGTAATAATCATCCCTTCTCACTAAAAAAACCAAAGATTTAATTTCCATTTTAAATTTAATATTTTAAATAAATTTAAAATCATAGGATTAGGTATCTATTCAATTATTATGTATAATTTCAATGCTTTACACGATATTTTATCTACTCACAATCAATTCCCCATTATATGCTTACCCGTAATCAATATTGCATTATTGAATTTTATTTTTATTTAAATCATTTTTTTAAAAACTAGGCAATATCCCTTCAATATGGAAAGTAATGAGAAGTTAGGTCAAGCCGCTAGTACAGTTGGAGGAATGACACTGATCTCACGACTACTAGGTTTTGTAAGAGATCTTGTAATAGCAATGCAGTTTGGAGCAACTTTTGCGGCAGATGCATTTTTTGTTGCATTTAGAATTCCTAATGTTCAACGCAAGATACTTAGTGAAGGGGCAATTTCAGCTGCTTTTATCCCAGTTTTCACAGAAACTAGAAAACAACGTGGAGAAGAGGAAGCTTGGAAAATGACTGCCAATTTATTTAATATATTGCTTACCGTTTTAATAACATCCTCTCTGGCATTAGCTATATTCGCACCTTATATAATAATGGTTTTTGCGCCTGGGTTCTTGTCATCTCCGGAAAAATTTAACCTAACAGTTCATCTTACTCAATGGATGGCCCCCTATTTTCTTTTTATAGGGTTGGCTGTTTTTTGTATGGGTATCCTTAATACCTACAATATTTTTGCTTTACCAGCCATTACTCCAGCAATATTAAATATATGCATGATAATAGGTACAGTATTGATTTCTCCTGTACTTGACCAACCAATATTAGGTCTAGCAATTGGTGTATTAGTCGGTGGGTTTCTTCAATTCATAATTCAAATTCCATCAACTTTGAATTGTGGATTTAAATTTATCCCCTCAATAAATTGGAAGAATACTGAGGCTATAAAAGTTTGCAAATTAATGATCCCAGCTATTTTTGGATTAGCAATATACGAACTTAATATGTTAGTAGATACCCTCCTCGCTTCTTTATTACCAGAAGGATCTATTTCTTATTTATATTATGGCAATCGCCTTGTGCAATTACCACTTGGTGTTTTTGGTGTTGCGCTAGGGGTTGCTATCTTGCCAATGTTGTCCCAACAGGTTGCAAGTAAAAATTTTTCTGAAATGATAAAAACTATCGCCTTTGGAATTCGATTAATTTTATTTATCACTATTCCGGCGACTATCGGTATAATTATTCTAAGGTTTCCAATCGTCAATACTTTGTGGGAAAGAGGAGAATTCAATCGATTGACTACAGAAGGTACGACGATTGCCTTACTCTATTATTCTGCTGGGTTATGCGCATTTTGTGGTCTCAAGGTAATTGTCCCTGCTTTTTATTCATTACATGACACCAAGACACCCGCTAAAGTGGGAATATATTCCATGATATTAAATATAGTTTTAAATCTAATTCTCATGGGACCTTTAAAACATGGTGGATTAGCTCTAGCAACTTCAATTGCGGCAATATTTAATGTCGCTTTATTAATCTATTTACTTAGAAAACGAATAGGATTAATGGGAGGGCGAAAGATATTGTCATCTGTTATCAAACTATTTTTCGTATCGGGAATCATGGGTATTGCAGTTTATTTTTTCAATCACACTTTTTTTAATGCTAATTATCATTTAACATTAAAAATTTTAATACTTTCTGCAGATATTTTGATCGGGATTTTGATATACACACTTCTCTCACGAATAATACAGAATGAAGAGTTAACATTTTTAATACAGTTAATTCGTAAATATAAAAGTAAACCTAACTAAAAAATTATAAGCAAATAAGATCAAACCATCTAAAAAAGGAATATTCTTATGCTAGCATGTCTTGACCTTGAAGGAGTTTTACTACCTGAGATATGGATTGCTTTTGCAAAAAAAACAGGGATAGAGAAACTTAAACTTACCACCAGAGAAATCCCAAATTACGACGAATTAATGCAAGGCCGATTAAAAATTCTTAAAGAAAACAACCTAAAATTAATCGACATAGAAAATGTTATTAAAACATTATCACCACTAGAAGGAGCGATAGATTTTCTTGATTGGTTAAAATCCGAGTTTCAGGTAATCATATTATCTGACACATTTTATCAGTTTGTAGGCTCTCTAATGAAGAGCCTTGGAAACCCAACTCTGTTCTGTCACGAACTAATAGTTGATGATAATGGAATTATATCCGATTACAATCTTAGACAGAAAGATGGTAAAACTAAAGCAGTCTCAGCCTTAAAAGGGCTAAACTTTAAGGTAATAGCCGCTGGTGATTCATACAATGACACTGGTATGTTACAAGAAGCAGATGCGGGAATTTTATTTTGTCCACCTGATAATGTGATTGAAGAGTTTCCTCAGTTTCCAGTTGCACGAAATTATGAGGAATTTAAAAAGACACTTCTAGATATTCGCATTGACCTAAATCATAAATTTTAATTTAGTGCTTGAACCTCTGATTTTATTAATCGGCTGGCAATCCATCCTGTTTTCTCAAACACCCGAACCTTTGCCCATCCCTTTTTTTGTTTAATAAGAATAAGATTCATTCCCTCCTCTACAACAGTAACCACATGACCATCCTTAGAAGGCTTTGAACGAATATTTGCTAATGCAGGGATCACAGTGTGTATTAAATCGAACCCACTATCTTGATTGTTTTTGCTAGCCTTTAGAAATGGTACCTCTAATTTAATATCTAAAGAGGAAAAGAAACCATCAACATGAGTATCAAACTTAATAAGAATAACGCAAAAAAATAAAAATCCTAAAATCCCAATACGCATAATAGCTTGCAAGAAAGATATACCCGCTTCTTCTGGTTCTTTATCAGGAAGTTCAGGAAGGCCACATTCGGAGCAAAAAATTTTTTTTGAAAATATTTTTGCACCACAAACTGAGCAATAAGATATTGTTTTAGATTTTTTAACGTATTCTTGATCTGAACTCATATAAAAAATATTGCAGTTACAAGAGTTTAATTATTATAGATTATAAATTTCCCCATATTTATTCTTAAGGTAGTCAATAAAAAAACATGGGTTCAACTTTTCTCCGGTAACTTTTAAAACAAGGTCATCCGTTGAGAAAATTCGTCCTTTTTCATGTATGTTTTCATTCAACCATTTTTTTATACACGAGAAGTTACCTGTCGCAATCATCTTTGGAATATCATTTATATCAAGTAACATTTTAGAATAAAATTGGCATGCATACATCGCCCCAAGGGTGTATGAAGGGAAATATCCAAAAGCCCCCCCACTCCAATGAACGTCCTGCAAGACTCCTTCAGAATCAGAAGATGGTCTTATACCTAAATACTCTTCCATCTTATCGTTCCAAACTTCAGGGAGGTTTCTGACACTAATAGTTTCATCAAATAAACCTTTTTCAATTTCATAACGAAGTATAATATGCATTGGGTATGTAACTTCATCTGCTTCTACCCGAATAAAAGAAGGCCTACTTAAATTAATAGCAGAATAAAACGCATTCAAAGAAACACCCTTAAGTTTTTCTGGAAATGTTTCTACAAATAGGTTCAGATAATAGTCACAGAAATATAAATTTTGAGCAATCATTCGCTCCCAAAATAACGATTGAGACTCATGAATACCCATCGTTAAAGATTCAGAAACAGGCAAATCAAGAAAGCCTGGCATTCTACCTTGCTCATATAATCCATGTCCCGTTTCATGTATGACACCAAAAAGTGACTCAATAAAATTTTCTGTACGATATCGAGTTGTGATTCGCACATCCGTTGAATGACCTCCGCCACAAAAAGGATGAACAGATGAATCCATTCGGCCATTATTGTAATCAAATCCTATATCTTTGCTGATAGTTTTCCCCAAAGCTTTCTGTTTATCAATTGAAAAGTCACCTTCCAGAAAACTAGTCTCTAAATTAATTGAAGATTTCTTTATAGCGGCGATCAGAGGAATTAATTCTTTTTTTAATTGATCAAATATTGGAGTGAGGTTGCTCATTCTCATACCTCTTTCAAAAATATCAATATTTGCATCGTAGGGCTCTAAATTTGGAAAAGAAAACTTAGCCCACTTCTTTTTAAGAAAAATTAATCTTTCAAGAGTAGGAGCAAAATCTTCAAATTTATTTTCTTTTCTTGCCTTAGCCCAAATTTGATGACCCCGCGAACTTAATTCTGCTATTTCTTGTACTAATTCTTTTGGTATCTTTGTTTCTAATTCATATTCTCGTTTGGCCTCGTAAATATTACATTGTTCAATTTCAGTAAAATTCTCTATACCAGTATCAACAAGCTTATTAATTAACCGACCAAACTCTAAGTCAATAGACTTTTCATGTAAAACTCCGGCCAAAGCAGCCATCTGTTTAGAACGATTTTCTGCTGCCCCTTTAGGCATAATAACTTCTTGGTCCCAGTGCATAATTCCCATTACACCACCGAGCCTGCTTAGTTCTTCAAGTTTGAGGACTAACTGTTTATAGATACCTTTTAATATTTCAGATTTCACAAAATATCCTTTTCACAAAATTGGCTACACAAACTAAAACATTATTACAATTTACGTAAAAATTGTTTCAATAAAAAAAAATTTAAAGCTAAAAATCAAAGAAAGATAAAAAATCAGAAAGAAAAATTCAGAAAAATCATTAGATGCGGAAGGGAATTAAAAAATATTTAATTGGCTATAGTCAATATAGTTAAGGAGAAGATAATGACAGTAATAAAATTAATTAATAAGATTCTCTCCTGATTCTTTTTTCATCATTTCAAAACTCCCGTCCTTTGAAGAATCTGATTTTTTAAACTCCTCCCAATCATCTCGAAAAAAATTAAAACCTACAAAGTTAATTGCCTGCATGATTTCAAGATCAGAGTATATACCTTCTCCCTCATTAACTTCTCTTATACAATCTTCTATTGATTCACATAATTTTGCGAATCTTTCATCATCATTCATTATCGAGCCTTTCATAAAATCAAATGGCATAGGTCTATAAATTTTTAAAAAAAATAAAAACAACCTAGGGCTTGCGGTTAAAGTTTTTCACACTAATCACAAGACCTAAAATCGCTTGCTGTATGTCGTTAAATTTCTTATTTTTCATTCTTGACTCTGTAAAAACGGACCCACCAATTGCTACTGCTGAAGCACCAGCATTTAAATAATCAACTGCATTAGAGGAATCAATACCACCAACAGCCATTAATAAAAGTTCATTAAATGGTCCACAAACAGTATTAAAATAATTAGCCCCCATTTGGGATGCGGGAAACACCTTGACCATAGCAGCACCAGTACCCCATGCTTTTTCAATTTCAGTAGGGGTAAGTGCACCAGGAAAATAAGCTAGCCCTTTTTTATTACAATAGGTGGCCACATCTATGTTTAACGTTGGCGATACAATAAAGTTAGCACCAGCCTCAGCCGCAAGCTGAGCATCAGTTAATGAGAGGACAGTTCCAGCACCAACACAAAGATCTTTAGAAAATTTTTGAGACGCTAATGAAATAAGAGATAATGCGTTTTCCGAATTCAGGGTCAATTCAACAAATTTAATACCACCTAAAATACAGGCATTCAAAATCCCTTCAATAGCATTCTGGGGTGCACCACGAATAATACCAAGAACCGGGATTTCTTTAAATCTAACAAGGTTAAATCTTTGTTTGCTATCAAATTGGGTCAAGCGCTATCACTCTGAACAAGACCATCAAAAAAACCTAAATAATTATCCCTGTCATCTGATTTTCTTAGCTTCATTCCTGCCCTAGGGTGCAAGTCAAGAATCCCTGTTATCATATATGGAATTGTATATCCCCATTCAATTTCATCCTTAAGTTTTACAAAGTGACTTTCCAAAATTTCTAGTATTGGCCGCAAATCATATTTTGGGTTCTTAAGGAAGCCAAGTAACAACTCCAAAGGGCAGTTACCGGCGGCACGACCAATACCGAAAATAGTTCCATCTAAAAAGTTTATATTTTGTATAATAGCTTCTATGGTGTTAGCAAAAGCTAATTGCTGATTGTTGTGGGCGTGAATACCAATTTCTTTTGTGGGCATTAGGGATTTATATTTATTTGCTAAATGCGTAATCTGTTCAGAATAAAGTGCACCAAAACTATCCACAAGATACAAAGCATCTACATTTGATTCTTTTTCTACCTGAATCAAAGCCTCATCTAACTCTAGTTCTCTAGCGTGAGACACTGCCATTAAATTTATTGTAACCTCATAACCCTTTGTTTGTATTTGATTTGCTAAATCAATGGCTTTATCAATATCTTTAACATAACTTGCTACACGCATCATATCAATCAAGCTTTCACTCTTCTGAGGTATTGTAGAAGGTTCTACTCTACCCATGTCAACCATTACAGAAATTTTACTTTTAACTTCCTCACCATTGATAACTTTTTCAATATCTTTTTCACTACAGAACTTCATAGAACCATATTCACTTCTTGAAAATTGACTTTCGTCGGCCTTATAACCAAGCTCGATATAATCAACTCCTGAACTATTAAGTGATTTAAAAACAGCTGACAAAAAATCATCTGTAAACAAATGATTATTCATAAGCCCACCGTCTCTTATAGTGCAATCTAAAACTTTGATTTCTTTACGATACATACCACCCTCTAAAAATAAAATTTCTTTAACAACTACTGTTATTGTTAAAAAGCTATATAATTATGTTTTTTTATAATCTAAATTATATATTTGAAACCCTAATCAGGTCAATCTATTAATTAGAATCAATACTTTACTCTATTGCTTTCCCCAAACAGATTGCCATTGGAAGAGTTACGCCGAGTGTTATATACTCTTTGCAGTAAAACATCCTTTAACCATAGTGTAGCTAACCTCATGAATTTTTGGCTTGTTAAACAAGAACCTTCCCAATACAACTGGGACCAATTTGTAAAAGATAAAGAAACTTACTGGGATGGAGTACGAAATTATCAAGCACGAAATAATTTAAAAAACATGAGAAAAGGAGACTTAGTATTCTTCTATCATAGCGTTATAGGTAAGGAAATTAAAGGTGTAGCCAAAGTATCTAAGGAAAACTATCCCGACCCAACTTCAGAAGACCCGAACTGGGTAGTTGTAAACCTTAAGCCATATAAAGAGTTATTATCACCAGTTACCCTTGCTGATATCAAAAGTCAGCAAAAATTAGCCAACTTGGCCTTAATAAAACAATCTCGATTATCTGTAATACCACTAACGAAAAGTGAATTTAAGTTTATCTTGATAATGGGAAACACAAAACTCTCCGACTTATAAACCTCATGTTTTTAAACAATCAAAAAAGCATAAGAAATAAAATAATTTTCATATTTTTACAAACTGTTTTATTGACTTGGTTTACATCAATCTCATTAGCAGGTCCAGCATGCGATGAGTTAATAATTCCTCTCGCAAAAAAAAACGATAGTCTAGCGTTAAAGGGAGGGCTATGGGGATATTTTGAAAAAGATTCATCTTTGCGAAAACATTCAACTCAAGCGATACAACTTGATTCACGAATCAACAAAATACTCTTTGTTCTCAACTATTTATGTAAAACAAAAAATGGTATTCCTTTAAATGACCTTGCAATGTATATATCACACCATATAACTGAAAATGGTGAAGCAAAATTCAAAGCAGATCTTTTTAACCAAGGGAAAACTTCTCAGCAAATTAAAAAATGGCTTAAGTTTTTCAGCTATGCAAAAAATAATGAGTTTCGCACCTTGGAAATAGCTGGAATTCAAAATACTATTAAGGGTTCTATTCCATTGTTAAGTGATTATGTTTTGTTAACGAAAAATGTTACTAGACCAAAATCACCAGAAGTTATATTAAAAAAGGCGCACTCGCTTTTATTACAAATTGATAGTTTTCTTTCAAGCGACCCATATATAACTCAAGCTTTAAATGAAATTTCACACATACCTTATTGGGATATTAATGAAAGTGTTGGTGGATCCTAATTTAGCTGGTCCAAAAAAGATAAGACAATCACCAAAAAACTAACTGAAAGGATCTAATGAATTTTTTAATCATTGGTGGAACAGGCGTTATGGGAACATCTGCTATTAAAGCAATACGTGAGCACTTTGACAAAAACAGTGTAATCATTGCTAACTGGTTCGGTAAAGAAACTGATGAGTTTCAAATTGAAGGCGCTGACCACACTATTTTTGGAGACATAAATAATCCTAGCTGTAGAAATGAAATAAAGTCTTTTAATAATTCAAAGTTTGACTACATGTTTTATGCAACAGCTCTTGGAGATGTTGGTATACCAATAAAAGATGCAACTCAGGAGCAAATTGACCGTTCAAACAAACTCTCATTTGACCCCATTCTTCAACTTGAAAATGAACTTGATATAGGAACTATAGTAGCTTATTCGACATTCTATACAATAAGACATCAATTAAGCACATACGGAGCAATGGGGCACTCAAAGGAGAACATTGAAAAATGGACTGTGGCTGAAGATGGGGCATCTAATCATGCTTGCATACGCGCTGGTCTTTTTGAGTCTGCTTCATCTCGAGGCATAAAACTTCTTCTCAGAAAAACCTCTAAAAATATTGATAATTTAAAGGATCCTCTCCTTAGATCCTACTTTGAGAACACCCCTTCGAGTATAGGAATTAAGAAATTCGAAGAAGGAATCTTCACAGAAGAGAAAGAAAAGTATGGGGATTGCCGAACCAATAAGGAGGATCTACTTAAAGCCCATCTTGATTTATTTAAATCAGACAACCCTAATTTTATAAATGTTTGTGGTAAAAAAATATGGCCCAGTAATGAACCTCTCTTGCTTAATAAATACATCTAATTAATGTTAATCCTCATACAACAATTCAAAGATTCAAACCTACAAGATTTAATTGATTTATAAGTATTTTCATACAATAATAATTTAAACTATTGTCAGAATAGAGATTTAGCTCCTAGTTTTAAAACTATTTAACATTATTTAACACTTCCCTAAACAACGTTCTATGAAAATTGTTTGTACGCATTGCCAAACTGGATACCAAGTAGATGTTTCTGAGGTAAAACCCGAGGGAATAGACTTTAAATGTGCGAAATGTAATCAATTTTTCTTAATCACCCCTGAAGACATTGATCACGATAACACAGGAGTTATTAAAAAGATGAACACTGAAAAGGCTCAATACTCAGAAGATAATAATCTCAATACTCTTCTATCAAGTGTTGTTGGCGACCTTAAAGACTACGGTGACCGACTAAATAACCAGCTGAGCAAACTATCCGATATAGGAATAGCATTATCAGGTGTTACAGATCTCACCGTTTTGCTAGAAATGATTGTTGATCAAGCCCGTGAATTCACAAACGCCGATGCTGGAACCCTTTATCTTAAAGAAGAAAACAAACTAGCCTTTAAAATTGTTCAGAATAAAAGTCTGGGAATTCGCATGGGTGGAACATCCGGAAAAGAAATCACTTTTCCACCTGTCGAACTAAAGGAAAGTAATGTTTCAGCCTATGTGGCTATAAAAGGTGAACCCGTAAATATTCCAGATGTATACCAAACCGAACTATTTGACTTTACTGGACCCAAAAACTTCGACAAATCTTCTGGATATAGGTCTAAATCAATGCTCGTTGTGCCTATGCGAAACCATGAAAATGATGTTATTGGCGTGTTGCAACTACTTAATGCCCAAAACATTAAAACAAATGAGGTTATCGCGTTTTCTAAAGATTATGAAAATTTAACCGAATCCCTTGCCTCTCAAGCAGCGGTTGCCGTAACTAATGCCCAATTGATTAAAGAAATGGATAATTTATTTGATTCATTTGTTCAGGTAATGGCAACTGCAATCGATGAAAAATCTCCTGTTACAGGAGGTCATATACGGCGTGTTGCCAATATGACGCTAACATTTGCCGATATTCTCACCAAAAACCAAGATAAATACAAAGATATTTCTTTTAATGATGATCAGATGCATGAGCTTCGAATTGCAGCATGGATGCACGATATTGGCAAAGTCACAACCCCGGTAGAAGTTGTCGAAAAAGCTAAAAAACTTCAAACCATTTTTGATAGAATTGAATTTGTTGATTTACGACTATGCTTTATTATCGAACAAATGGAAAAGAGCTTTTTAAATGAAAAAATAAAAATATTACAAAATGGATCAGATGCCAAAAAAGTTTCAACACTAGAAGAGAAGCAGAAAATAAAACGTCAAGAATTGATGGATATTCGTGAATTTATTAACCAGTGTAATAATCCAGGAGAATTTCTTGAGGATGAAAAGATCGCACGTTTAGAAGAAATTTCTAAGATGACTTGGACAGATTTTGATGGCAATGAACAACCCTTTCTCAATGACGATGAAGTGCTTAATCTCTCGATACGAAGAGGAAGCATAACGGAATCTGAGAGAAAGAAAATGCAGAATCACGCTGCGGTCACCTTAAAAATGCTCGAGAAAATACCTTTTACCAAAAAGTTAAAAAACATACCTCTCTACGCCGGAGCACATCATGAGTTTGTAAATGGAGGCGGATATCCTCTCGGTTTAAAGGGAGATGAAATACCGTTTGAAGGAAAAATAATGTGCGTAACAGATATAGCAGAGGCTCTTACAGCAAGTGATCGCCCTTACAAAAAAGCTATGCCCTTAGAAGTTGTTTATAGAATCCTTAGAGAAATGGCTGATAAGGGAGAGTTAGATAAAGAACTAGTTGAGTTCTTCATCTCAGAAGAAGTTTTTAGTAAGTATA
>JAPYPM010000046.1 GCA_029937635.1 Nitrospinaceae bacterium | reverse complement strand
ATTACCTGTAACCTGCGAAGTAGCTCCCCATCATTTTACTTTAACAGACGAAGCTGTGCGTGGATATGACACAAACACAAAAATGAGTCCTCCACTTCGCACAAGTGATGATGTTGAAGCTATTAAAGAAGGTTTAAGAGATGGAACAATTGATATTATTGCTACCGACCATGCACCACATGATATTACAGACAAACATCTTGAATATCAAAATGCGTGTTTTGGCATTGTAGGACTGGAAACTGCCCTGCCCCTTTCTTTAAAATTAGTAGACGAAAAAATCTTATCTTTGAGTAATCTAATTAAGAAGCTCACCTCTACTCCTGCTGATATATTCAATCTAAGAGCTGGAAATCTTTCGTTGGGCAGCGATGCTGATATTGTAATATTTAATCCCAGTCTCGAATACGCAATCGATATTTCAAAATTTCACTCCAAAAGTAAGAATAGCCCTTTTGATGGTTGGAAAGTTAAGGGAAAAACCATCCATACTTTAGTTAGAGGAAAAACTGTTTACTCAGAAAATAAAAATTAACATTTCTTTTTAAAGTTATTTTAAAAAATTATGAAAGCTATTTTGGCTTTAGCTGATGGGAGAATATTTGAAGGAACCTCATTCGGGGCTCAAGGTGAGGTTAATGGTGAAGTAGTATTTAATACCAGTATGACTGGGTATCAAGAAATAGTAACTGACCCTTCGTATTATGGCCAAATGGTAGTCATGACCTACCCACTAATTGGTAATTATGGAGTTAACAAAGAAGACTTTGAGTCAGATCGGCCTCACCTTTCTGCTTTTATTATAAAAGAACTTAGCACCGTTTCAAGCAATTGGAGGTCTCAAGGTACATTACATGACTTTCTTACCAAGTATGGCATCATAGGAATCCAAGGTATTGATACAAGAGCATTGACTCGCCACATTAGAAATAAAGGGGCCCAACAGGCTGTCATTTCAACTAAATCAAAAAATCCCCAGATACTAGCTTCTCAAGCAAGCCAATTACCATCCTTAGAAGGCCGTGACTTAGTAAAAAAAGTAACCTGCAAAAAACCATACGACTGGTGTGAGGGTGAATGGGAATTAGACCATGGTAAAACCTTTTTTAAAAGTGACCCTCCAACACCTAGTAGCTATTTTATTGTTGCCTATGATTTTGGAATTAAGAGAAATTTATTAAGAAAGCTTGTTCAGGCAGGGTGCCGGGTAAAAGTCGTACCTGCATCAACAACAGCTAAAGATGTTCTTTCAATGAAGCCAAACGGTGTTTTTTTATCAAATGGACCAGGAGATCCGGCAGGAGTAAAATACGCTTTGAAAAATGTACAATATTTAATTGGGAAAATACCAATATTTGGCATATGCCTGGGGCATCAAATTCTCAGTCTTGCATTAGGCGCACGCACTTATAAATTAAAATTTGGTCACCATGGTGGTAACCAACCTGTTATTAATTTAAAAACAAACAGAGTTGAGATAACCGCTCAAAATCATGGATTTGCAGTAGATCCGAAATCCCTGAGTAGTGACTGTATCATTACATGGACTAACTTAAACGACAATACTGTAGAAGGAATACGGCACAAGTCCCTTCCTGTTTTATCAATTCAATATCATCCAGAAGCATCTCCAGGACCTCACGATTCGTCATACTTGTTTAAAGAGTTCACAGAATTATTAGATTTGCATAAATGATAAAAGATAGCCTAGAGTATTTAATTAAAGCTGCGACAAATACTCCATACTCAAAAAATTTATTGGCAGCTCGTCAGGAATACAACAAATATACTGGTGATATTTTTGATGATGACAAGTCTTATGAGAATCGAATGTCTTTATTTCTTGAATGGTATATTTTTTGCTATATTGATCCTACAAGTGATGAAACAGTACTTAAATTAATAATAAATAATGATAAGAAAATACCTCCCGACATACTAAAAACTATTAGTTCATTTGACTCTAATATCCACGCTCTTTTTATAATCAAAAAAATTAAAAAAAATTCTGTAAGAGTGCTCAATTTATTTAACAATGAACAATATGATGTGGTCGAACCTTTAGAAAAATTCTATTTCTGTAAAAATAGTATATTTGAGGGGAGACTTCTTTCTCATGAAAAATCTTATTACTTTACAGGAATGTTTTGCTTTCACCCAGATGATTCAAAAATATTTATTAAACATGAAATTAAAAAAATTTTAAAGATTGAAATATCTAACATAAATATACTTAATGAAAAAAACGAAAAATTACGTACTGAGACAAAAAAACTAAATAAAGCGATTGGCGATACAAAAAAAATACAATTAAAACTTCATCTTTCAAAATCTGAGAAAAAGATATTTGAACTTAATCGTAAATTATCCAAGATTGAATCTATTAATGTTTTTTATAAAGATAGTTGTTCTTCGCTAACAAAAGAAATATCTATATTCACTAAAAATAAAATAATTCGTGAAAAAAAATTAAACCAAACATTATTGATGTTTAAACTTTCTTTGATGCAATTATTATTTGAACGTTCTCGTAATATTCAAATTAATAATATTTATAAAAATTAATGCCTAAAAGATCAGATATAAAAAAAATTCTACTTATTGGAGCGGGACCAATTATTATTGGTCAAGCTTGTGAGTTTGATTATTCAGGAACTCAAGCATGCAAAGCTTTGAAGGAAGAAGGCTATGAAGTTATTCTGATAAACAGTAATCCAGCAACAATAATGACCGACCCTGATTTTGCAGATAAAACTTATGTCGAGCCCGTAACTCCTGAAATTGTTGAAATGATCATTAAAAAGGACCGCCCTGATGCCCTCTTACCTACAATGGGGGGACAGACAGCGCTAAACACGACTCTAGAGATTGCTGACAAAGGTATACTTGATCTATACAACGTTAAATTAATTGGAGCCGATATAAAGTCAATTCGAAAAGCTGAAAATCGGCAACTTTTTAAAGAAACAATGCTAAGCATAGGACTTAAAGTCCCGCTCAGTGGATATGCTCAAACTCTTGAAGAAGCGTTGGAGGTAGTTAAGAAAACTAAGTTCCCCGCTATTATACGACCATCATTTACACTAGGAGGTAGTGGCGGAAGTATTGCTTATAACCATAAAGAATTTGAATCTCTTGTGATATCCGCAATCAATATTAGTCCGACAAATGAGGTCCTTATTGAAAAATCTCTTATCGGCTGGAAAGAATACGAATTAGAGGTGATGCGCGACCATCTGAATAACGTGGTCATAGTTTGCTCAATTGAAAATCTTGACCCACTGGGAATACATACTGGAGATAGCATCACCGTAGCCCCAATACAAACATTATCAGATAGAGAATATCAATTAATGCGTAATGCGGCAATCGATATCATTCGTGAAATAGGCGTTGAAACAGGAGGTTCTAATATACAATTTGCTGTCGATCCAAAAAATGGAGATATGATAGTAATTGAGATGAACCCTCGGGTATCTCGAAGTTCAGCGCTAGCTTCAAAAGCTACAGGTTTTCCAATAGCAAAAATTGCTGCAAAACTTGCAGTTGGTTATACTTTAAATGAAATTAAGAACGATATTACGCTTGTCACACCAGTATCATTTGAACCAACAATAGATTATTGTGTCGTAAAAATCCCACGATTTACATTTGAGAAGTTTTTCACAACTGACCCTATTCTTTCTACTCAAATGAAATCAGTTGGAGAGGTAATGGCCATAGGCCGTACCTTTAAAGAATCACTTAACAAAGCTCTTCGATCTTTAGAAATTGATGTATTTGGTTTAAATAAAGTCTTAAAAAATATTTCTAGCAATGCAATTTCAAATCAAAATAAAATAAGACATGAGCTAAAAAATATTTTACATAAACCTCTTTGGGATCGTCTATGGTATGTGGCAGAAGCTTTTAGAAACGAATTTTCTGTTGAAGAAATATATCAAATTACTTTTATTGATCCGTGGTTCCTTCAGAATATCAAAGATATTATATCTATTGAAAGAGAATTATTTTTAGCAAAAGATCTTAATGGGATGTCTGACGAGCTTCTAGAAAAATCTAAAAAGAATGGTTATTCAGATATTTTTATTGCTAATATTCTCAATTCCAGTGCAGTTAGTGTGAGAGCCAGACGAAACTCATCTGGCATAAAACCAGTTTATAAAAAAGTTGATACTTGTGGGGCAGAATTTGAAGCGCATACACCTTATTTATATTCAACTTATGAGCAAGAGTGCGAGGCTAAACCGACAAACAAAAAGAAAATCATTATTCTTGGAGGCGGTCCCAATCGAATTGGCCAAGGAATAGAATTTGATTATTGTTGCGTGCATGCATCTTTTGCCCTGAAGGAAGCAGGTTACGAAACAATCATGGTCAACTGTAATCCTGAGACGGTCAGTACTGATTATGATACTTCTGATCGCCTATATTTTGAACCTCTCACTTTTGAGGATGTTTTAAATATTGTAGATGTTGAAAAACCAGATGGCGTCATAGTTCAATTTGGAGGACAAACACCTTTAAAACTAGCAATCTCTCTTATGAACGCTGGAGTACCGATCGTTGGAACAAGTCCAGAAAATATTGATAGGGCTGAAAATAGAAAATTATTTTCAAATATTATAAAAACTCTCAATTTAAGAGAACCATTAAATGGTATAGCGTCTACTTTTGAAGAAGCGAAAAAAATCGCTACAACAATTGGCTATCCAATTGTTGTAAGACCCTCCTACGTTTTAGGAGGTCGGGCAATGGAAATTGTATATAATCTAGACCGTCTTGAGCAATATATTAAAAAAGCCGTTCAAGCATCACCTGAGCACCCACTGTTGATAGATAGTTTTCTTGAAAACGCCATTGAAGTGGATGTTGATGCTATTTCAGACGGAAAATCTGTTGTTATCGGAGGTGTCATGGAACACATTGAAGAAGCAGGTATTCATTCTGGTGATAGTGCCTGCTCACTTCCTACCTTTTCCATAAAACCTAAAACCTTAACTTCTATAAAAGATCAAACCCGTAAACTTGCGCTAGAGCTAAATGTAATAGGTTTGATTAATATACAATTTGCAATTAAGGGAGACGATATATATGTGTTGGAAGTTAATCCAAGAGCATCTAGAACTATACCCTTTGTAAGTAAGACAACTGGACTCCCTCTAGCAAAATTGGCGGCCCTTGTCATGGTTGGATCCTCATTAAAGGAGCTTGGTCTAACAGATACGCCTATCGTAGCGCATACCGCCGTAAAGGAATCAGTATTCCCGTTCAATAAATTTGATAAGGTAGATATTCTTTTAGGGCCAGAAATGAAGTCCACTGGCGAAGTAATGGGAATTGACAAGTCTTTTGGAATGGCATTTGCTAAAGCACAACTCGCAACTGGAATAAAACTTTTAAATACAGGATCTGTGTTTATCAGTGTTAAAGATTCAGACAAAACAAAAGTACTAAAAGTCGCCAAGGATTTTTCTGATAATGGCTATACCATTGTTGCTACAAAAGGAACAGCTGAGTTTCTTAATAAAAATAATTTAAATGTAATTATGATCAATAAGGTAAAAGAAGGTTCTCCACATATTGTTGAAAAAATTAATAGTGGAGAAATTCAATTTGTAATAAACACAACATTTGGTGAGCAATCAATCAAGGATTCTTTTTCCTTGCGGAGAGCCTCACTGAATAATAATATCCCTCATTACACAACCATGGCTGGAGCATATGCCTTGCTAAAAGGATTGCAAGCACTAAGGGAAAATGACATGACTGTCACCTCACTACAAGACTTTGGCTTACAGCTAGGAAAAGTTAGTTAATATGATAAGGACGACAGTCCTTTGTATGCGCCCCAATTAATATCGTGTTGTTGTGACTGTTCATTTTGATTTAATTTTTTTAATTTTTTAATTTTAGGAACAACTAAGTCACCCGGAATAAAATTTACTCCAACAATTATTTCAGCTTTTGAGAATCTTCCTTGTACCTCACTAATTTTTATAATACCTTTCCGAGTGTACATATCTCCCAAATCTATTTTATCTACTGGATCATTAAATTTAGGTTCTACAGAAAATACGGTAAACACATCACGTAAATTAACACCATTAGCTTTCCCTAAATTTATAATAGCAATATTATTATTATGATCGACAAATATTAAATCCCCTTCAAGTGGAACTCTATTTAAGGTTTTATGAATGAATTTTACTACTTCATCATTCAATTTCAAAAGAGCCTTCCCGGCAGAATGGACTTTTAGATCATCAAATTCATAGCTAACATTCAGAGAAGTTAAATCAAAATGTTTTCTCCCTTTATTCGATTTAACTGTGAAAGTTTTTTTTGCTAACAGGCGTCCGGTATGCAAATTCAATAATTCAATATTCACTTGAATTACGGCTTGTTCTTTATGTAACTTAGCTTGTTTATTAGTATGACCTTTCTTAAGAGGGTGCGTATCTGGTTCGAATCGTGTAATGTTTCCCTGAATTTTATACTGGCTTAATGGCGCCTTTTCTATAGAAGTAATAGATAGTATGTTGACTGGAGTATTATTTTCATTTGTTTTTTTTTCAATATTAGTTTGTGCTTGATCATCAGTACTCTTAATTTTTGGTTCTTTTTTGTTAATTGTCACCATTTGAAAAATACCTGATTTTCTAAGCTTCTTTTCAAGCATCGAAGAATAAAATATACCTGGTTTGAATGCTTTATCCCAACCAATAGGACTAGTAAAAGGTTCAACTGTTAATTTTTTAATGAACTTTGCGTCTACATTTTGATCAGAAAGCAACAAAAACGAAAAAGCTATTAAAAATGTTATAGAGGGTTTAAAAAATATGTTTTTAGTTAAAGTTTCCATAACTTTAAATATCGGCAGATATGAATAAAATATCCATCAAAATTTTCCTTCTAAAGAAATATACTTGTTTTTCTAAAATAATGACTCCCTATAATAACTCTCTCTCGTCTTGACCTTAGGCAACTAGAAAAGTACAATCTCACGTTATGAAACGTTTTCTATATATTTTTTTCACTCTTTTAATAATTTTTCCAGGCTATCAAGCATCCGGTAATTCATTTCAAGATGAGATGGTACTCATCAAAAAGGGTTGTTTCATGATGGGCACTGATAAAACACATGATTACTTATCATTTGATCCAAATACTCGAGAACGTCCCAATGATAGAGAGCGCCCTATTCACAAGGTGTGCCTTGATGAATTTTATTTAGATAAGTATGAAACAACCCAAAAAAATTGGGGAAAAATGAAACTTCCAAATAATTCTGTGTATAAAGCTCCCAATATCGCTGTAAACCAAATTGAGTGGAAAGATGCAAATAATTACTGCCAAAACCTCGGAAACCGACTACCTACAGAAGCTGAGTGGGAATATGCAGCTAAAGCAGGAACTAAGTCTGAATACCCATGGGGAGATAAAATGGATCGTAATTATGTTTGGTACGGTGGAAATTCGGGTCATACGCATCATCCAGTAGGTACCAGAAAACCTAATCCATGGGGTTTATACGATATGCTTGGTGGTGTTTGGGAATGGGTCAGTGATTGGTACGGAGAGTTTTACTACAAAAATAGCCCCATAAACAATCCAAAAGGCCCATCAAATATTTTGAGTTGGCATGTGATTAGAGGTGGTTCATGGATTGATGACAAGCAATTTGTTCGAACTACTATACGTTATCCCGGATTAGCTGATAATACAGATGATTATTGGGTTGGGTTTAGATGTGCCAGAGATTTAAATTAAACCATAGTCCCAAACAAAGGTCTTCCACTCTCTAATGTCGTTTGTTTTTGATTCTCGCGCAGCTAATCGTTTATATAAAAAACTTAGTTCAAGCATTCCTTTACCTAGCAGTGAGTTAATATATAGAAATCATTTCGAATTGCTTATAGCAGTAATGCTTACTGCTCAAGCAACAGATAAAATAGTCAATGAAGTAACACCACCGCTTTTCGAAAAATATCCCGGCCCAAAGAATTTTGTTCTATGCGGAGAAGAAAAATTATCTCAACTAATAAAAAGAATAGGATTAGCGCCGACAAAAGCTAAAAATATTATTCATACATGCCAAATATTAATAGAAACCCACAAGGGCATTATTCCACAAACAAGAGAAGACTTGGTAAAGCTACCCGGTGTTGGTAGAAAAACGGCCAATGTTGTATTAAATGAAGCTTTTGGCATTCCCACTATAGCCGTAGACACACATGTTTATAGAGTTTCCAATCGTACAGGGTTAGCTAAAGGAAAGACTGTCCTTGAAATAGAAAAAAAATTAATTAAAGTAACTCCAAATAAATGGAAAAAAGATGCGCACCACTATTTACTTCTTCATGGGAGATACGTTTGTAAATCAAAAAATTTTAATTGTTCTACCTGCTCTATCAAAAAAGAATGTCAGTTTGAAAATAAAATTATATAGGTATGTCTTCAATAAATAAAAAAAGTTATACAGCGCTTATAAATCGACTACATCAATCACTTAATCATAATGCAAAAATTTATACTATTGGTCACATTAAATATTTAAACACAAAATACCCCTTCCAAAAAATAATATTAGGAAGTCATAAATCTAATAGAGTTTTAATTTCTGCGGGAATTCACGGCGATGAGCCTGCAGGAGTTGAGACGATATGTACTTTTTTAGAAAATAAAAGATACGAAGATTATTTGGATAAATGGGAAATAACTATACTTCCATGTATTAATCCTTATGGTTTTGAAAACAATACCCGTGAAAACCATGAAAACAAAGATTTAAACCGCTTATTTAAGGACCACGACTCACCACTTGAAGTCCAATTAGCTAAATCGATATTTTCCCCATCCTATTTTGATATAACAATAGAACTACATGAAGATTATGATAGTTATGGTTATTACTTGTTTCAGAAATCTAACAAACATGATGGACTTCAAATTGGATTTAAAATTATTGATGCACTTAAAGAGGTTATCCCAATAAACTTAGATGAGTTAATTGATGATATGCCTGCAGACAAAGGCGTTATTCACAGAATTAAAGACATCAAACAGATGGACTGGTGGCCAATGGCGGGCTATTCGCTTGCAATGAAAACGGGACATTGTTTCACACTTGAAACGCCATCCAAAATGGCTATATCCTCACGTGTTGATGCGCACCTAATAGCTCTGGAGCAAGCATTAATGTGCTAACCAAAAAATATTCTAGTATTATTAGATTAAATGTAGTGAAGCTAATATATGAAAGACTTATTAACTTGATCTACCACGAGAAACCAGAGGAATAACTATAGGCTCTCCAACAGGAATGGAATTGATATTTTTTCCTGAATTGTAACTAGCAAGCAACCAAAAAGGGATAGAATATATTTCATTACATATTTCCCATGCGGTTTCTCCCTTAAGCATATTTCTAACTAGAAGCTTATCAATCTTAAAATTATTAAAGAAGTCTTCCTGGATAGCCTTATGGAATTCCTGTCTTTTTTCTTCAAAAATATCAGGTTTTACTTTCAAGAAAGGAACTTTAATTTTCGAATGGATATTTAGCTGACTTTGGTTAGTCATATTATTAAGTTTCATAATATGTTTGGTAGATAATTTACTCCAATCTGCGTAATGACTTAATGTTTCATCAAAGTCAACAACGATAACTCCAACTTGAGAAGGATTGGCAGAATTATTTCTGTTAGAAAAGGAAACTGGAAGAAATGCGGGCCTAACCTGATTGGCTTCATCTACAGATTTAATGTGAGCAATTTTTATTTTATAATCTTTAGTTATTAATTTTACAGAATTAGTATTTTTTTGTTTAGGTTGATTCGTATTAAGTTTGGCAATACTAGGGGGAGAAGTTAGCTTTCTATTATTAGAAAATAGTTTTACTTCAAAAGGAACTCTTAAAATTCGACCGGGATTAATTTGATTGGGATATTTAATTTTATTTAATCTAACCAAATGACTTACTTCCGTATTAAAGCGATTAGCAATTTTTGTTAAATTGTCATTTCTACGAACTTGATATTTAATCATTTCCTCATTTTTATATTTCTTTTGATATTGCTTTGCTAGGCGAACAGGAGCATAAGTAGACCTGCCTTTACTAGGTAATCGAAGCACTTGCCCAATATATATTTTATTTCTATGACTTAGACTATTATGTGAGTGTAATCTATTGACTGACGTTCTAAATCGAGATGCAATTTCTGACAGAGTATCGCCTCTACGAACTGTATACAATTTTGAACGAATCTGGTTTTTATGACGTTCACTAGCTGGAATAATCTGATAAAAACTTGCTCGAGTAGATAACTTATTTTGAGGTCCTTGAAAAGTAAAATTTCGGGGGATTCGCTTTTGCCCAGAGATAACTGGTTTCCTAAGAGCCGGATTATATTTTGCTATTTCATCCCGTGTCATATTTAAATTAGTCATAACATCAGTTATGCTAACAAAATCTTTAAAAACAACAGAAGATAAATCTAAAGGCTTATTAAAATTAACATATTGGAAGTATCTATTCTGATTCTTAATAACATGAAGTGCCGCTAAAAACTCAGCGTAGAAATTTTTAGAGGCAAATCCAAAACTGCGACTTCTGTAGCCATTAATAACATCTACGATACTTGCTCCATGCCGTTTTTTAGCATTTTTCATTCCCTGAGTGCCATGATTGTAAGCTGTAATCGCAAGAGGCCAACTTTGAAGGGCTTTATAATTAGCTTTTAAGAGTTTTGCTGCTGCAATCGTAGATAAAATCGGATCTCTACGTTCATCAACATCGTAACCTACTTTCATAAATAAACGTCCTGTGCCACGAGTAAATTGCCATATACCCGCTGCACCAGCACTAGAATAGGCATTAACTTGAAATGACGACTCTACATGTGGGAGTACAGTTAGCTCTAAAGGTAATTTAAACTCAGAGAAAATCTGATTGATACGGTCTTTAAACATTCCCGAACGCTCAATACCTTCCCTAAAACGATTCTTCTGTCCTATTTGATATCTTATTCTTCGGGAGGCTTTTCTAAAGTTTGATTTCACCAACTTGTATACTCTTTTATCCTCACCTTTTAAGGAGTGTTTTTGTTTTGTTCTAGATATTTTTAGTAATAATTTTTTATATTTCTTCTTAACCCGGTCTAATCTAATTTCTCTTGCCCTACTGGATAGTTTTGATCCATTTTTGATATAGACAATCTCATAAATGATGCCAAGATTGTCTATATCATGAACAACGTAATGATCTGTAGAGTATTCAGAATAGATTTTTTTCCAAAACTCAACTTTAGACTCAAGGCCTACTGGAGTTGAAAAGTGATATTGCTGTGATGTGTGAACTTCCCTATTAAGGTTTGCATGAGCATAACCTTGAGAAGAAATCTGTAAGATTAAAAATAGCAGTAATATTTTGATAGATTTAGCTAACAAGTTGTTCTCTTTATTTGATAGTAAGTAATTTCACTCATAAAAAGTATGAGTAGAATCAAACAAAATAATTTAAAATGGAGTTTAAATAGGACTAGAAATATCCTTAAGTAGTATATTAATCAAGAGGCTAGCAAAGCCCTTACTATCAGTCAAGATAAATCCATTGCCTAAGTTAACTCTTTGTAAAAACATAAAATCTTTAACTGAATTTATTTAATCTTTGATGAATACTGGCCATTGAGTCTATAGACAAACGACAATAATTCAGCCACTAAATGGTATAAAGACGCTGGAATTTCTTTATTTAAATCAACTTTGGATAGAAGGTGGACTAAGTCCGGATCTTCCTTAATAGGAACATTATTCTTTTTTGCCAAGGCAATAATTTTTTCAGCAATTAGTCCTTTGCCCTTTGCGGTAACAACTGGAGATTTGTGAATTTGATTATCATACTTCAAAGATACAGCAGACCGACCTAGTTTTTTTTCATTATTCGTCATGTTCTCAAATCCACCAAACGATCGGTCTCACTTATTAACATCGGATTCAATTTGCTATCCAATTCTTTGTCAATATTAGCAACAACGCAGCATGAAGCATTAACCTCAAAGCCCAAGTCTTCTAATGAAGAACAAAAATCTTTAAGACTGTTTTCTATGAATTTAGCTATATTAGAGTTTTCTACGTCAATCCGCAAAGAAATAGCTTGGTTATTCATTTTTGCATCAACACGAAGGTTTCCAAGAGCAGATAACTCCAAGAAAAAAACAAGCAGAACACTTTTACTTTCCTTATTTTCTTTATTTTTACTATCGTCCTCAGTTTGACGTATATATAGATTAATTGTCTTACCAATCATAAAAGGGTCTGGAATTTGTAATGTAATAGGTTGGTTTTCTTGACGTGAAAGCTGATTAGTCAATTGTTGCAATTCAATATTATCAACTGCCCGCATTAAAACCTTAATAACCTTCAAAAGTTGATAACGCTGACCGGCTGAAGTTTCATTTCCTTCAATCCGAATCTCTAACAACTTCAGTAAATTTAAAAGTTGTCCTTTTAAGTCATTTTTTACATTAGCA
>JAPYPM010000045.1 GCA_029937635.1 Nitrospinaceae bacterium | reverse complement strand
GTGGTATTATCGCGAATAATGCACACGTTAAGGGGCAATCTAACGAATCACCAGTCCAACGAGAATTCGACGCAATATGGGAGAGCAGTCTTACCGACTCTGCATCAAAAGGTCATCCTGACATTGAAGTTGTTAGCTTTGACTCAAGACTTCAATCTATTAATGAAATCTTGGCCGTAACCAATAAGCCAATGATAGTGGATGGCGATACCGGAGGGGACTCTAGTAATTTCGAGTATATGGTAACCAAGCTTGAGCGAGCGGGTGTTTCTGCTGTAATCATTGAAGATAAAGTTTTTCCCAAGCGAAATAGTTTGGAGCCCGGCGTTCAACAAACACTTGAAGAACCAGAGGTGTTTGCCAAAAAAATTTACCGGGGGAAAAGTGCTCAAATATCAGCCGACTTTATGATCATAGCCAGACTGGAAAGCTTGATAGCTGGTAAAAGCGTGAAAGATGCGCTCTCCAGAGCTCAGAGCTATTTAAAAGCTGGAGCTGACGGTGTAATGATTCACTCCAAAGAAAAAGATCCAGCGCAGATAATGGAATTTGCAAAACACTATACAGAAATGACTCAAAAATTAAATAGCGATAAGCCAATGGTATGCGTACCAACAACATATAATACCATTACTGAAGACGAGCTAAGTTTAGCCGGATTTCGAATTGTTATATACGCCAATCACCTTTTGAGAAGTGCCAATAAAGCGATGGAAGAAACTGCTCGTACCATACTTCTGAATCAACGATCATTTGAGGCTGACCCAATATGTTCTCCAGTCCGCGAAATATTTAAAACAGTGGGGTTTCTAGATGTTAAAGAAAAGGACAAGCTCGATGAAAATGATAAAAATATTCCCGTAATTATTCCTGCTGCTGGTGAAGATTTTTCGTTAAGTTCAATTCTAAATGACAAACCTAAGTCTATGTTTGAAATAGCCGGGAAAGTTCTTCTTGACTGGCAAATAGGAGCTCTTAATAGTAATAGCCTGACAAATATCACAGTGATCACAGGTTATAAAAGTGGTGCGATGAAGGCAGCGGGTGTCGCCTTTCAGGAAAACAAGGACTATAAAAGAGGGTCCGAGTTACACTCTTTGATGGAGGCTCAAAAAAAAATGACGAGCGGTTTCATTATGTTATATTCGGACATACTGTTTGAAGAGAACATAATGGCACAAATACTTGCTTGCCAAGAAGATATTGTCCTTGTTGTAGATAATACCATTCAGTACCATGCGCCTGAATCAAACAAAGTACAGGATTTCGTAATTAGTAAAAAAAAGCATCTATCCACCCGAAGGAAAATTAGCTTTGACTGCGAAAATATTATTTCAAAAATTGGCTCAAAACTAAAACCTGAAACTGCTACTCACGAGTTTATAGGCCTCGCTAAGTTTAGCAAAAATGGAGCTGAGCAGCTTCTCCAAACCTATGAAGACTGCGTAAAAAATTATTCTGGCACTTTGCAGGAGGCAGCTAATATAAATCAATTTAAATTTACCGATCTGATACAAGAAATGATCGACCGCGGCTATGTAGCTAACTTCCTTGAAATTCATAAGGGCTGGTTAGAAATTCATAGTACCGAAGATATAAAACTAGCCAACCACTTCCTATCTAATAGTTAAACACGCCTTTACTCGAGAATAATTTTGGTGCGAATCTAAAAAAATTAGACCGCCTACAACATTTAAAATTAAAAACTGAAATCAAATTAAACCTATGCGCTATTCAAAACTATTGATACCTACCTTAAAAGAATCACCCGCAGACGCTGAGGTAATAAGCCATAAACTGATGGTCCGCGCTGGGATGATCCGTCAAATGGCTGCTGGCATCTATTCAATTCTTCCAATGGGATTAAGGGTACTTAGAAAAGTTGAGCAGATCATCAGGGAAGAAATGAACAAGATTGAAGGGCAAGAAGTTTTTCTTCCTAGCATCCAACCGGCTGAGTTATGGGCTGAAAGTGGACGCTGGGATTTTTATGGAAAGGAATTGTTGCGCTTTAAAGACCGTAATAACCGCGAATTTTGCTATGGCCCAACTCACGAAGAAGTTATTACAGACATAGTACGCCGTGAAGTAAAATCCTATCGGCAACTGCCAATTATTTTATACCAGATTCAGACCAAGTTCCGAGATGAAGTCAGACCCCGCTTCGGAATAATGCGTGGACGGGAGTTTACAATGAAAGATGCATACAGCTTTCACACAACTGAGGAAAGCACTCACGAAACTTACTCAAGTATGTCAAGCGCCTATTCCAAAATTTTCAAGAGATGTGGACTAGACTTTAAAATGGTGGAGGCCGATAGTGGAACCATTGGGGGGAACTTTTCTCATGAATTTGTCGTGCTTGCAAATTCCGGAGAAGATTGTATTGGGTTTTGTGATTCATGCGATTACGCCTCTAACCTTGAAAAAGCAGCAACTAAAACCTTATCAACAAACATAAAATCCCCATTACTGGAAGAACTGAAGGAAGTGACCACGCCAAATAAAAAATCTATCGAACAGGTGACTCAGTTCCTTCAAGTGTCTCCTAAAAAGCTCATTAAAACCATTGTATTTGAAACCGATCAAGGACTAGTTGCTGGGCTCGTTAGAGGCGACCGACAAATCAATCCAATTAAATTAAAAAACCTAATTGATTGCGAATGGCTTATCCCCGCCTCAGAAGAATTAATTACAAAAACAACTGGACTGCCTTGCGGGTATTTGGGACCTGTGGAGATTAAACTTAAAATTTTTGCTGACAAAGAAATCCCGCTGATGTCAAACAGTATCACAGGATCAAATAAAGTTGGCATCCATTTAACTGGCGTTCAGTTTAAAAGAGACCTGAATGTAGAAAAAGTAGGCGACATCAGGAATGCCAACGAAGGAGACCCTTGTCCTAAGTGCGACCCAGGAAAGTTTAAAATAAAACGCGGTATCGAAGTGGGCCATATTTTTATCTTAGGTAAAAAATACAGCGAATCTATGCAAGCTTTATATCTAGATGCTCAAGGCAAAGAAAAACCAATAATCATGGGCTGTTATGGAATAGGCGTTGGAAGAACTGCCGCTGCTGCTATTGAGCAAAATCATGACGAGAAAGGAATCATCTGGCCGCCTTCCATCGCTCCTTTTCAAGCTATTATCCTTCCAGTTAATTTTTCGGACGATGCTGTCAATTCAGCAGCCAAAGAAATCTATAAATCTCTATGGGAGTTAGGGGTGGAAACCTTACTCGATGACCGTTCAGAAAGGTTAGGTGTAAAATTCAAAGACGCAGAACTTCTTGGCATCCCACTCCAGATAGTCGTTGGCCCCAAAAATCTTGGTGAGGGGAAAATAGAAATAAAGTTAAGAAAAAATAATGAATCTCAGTTAATTTTATTCCCAGAAGAAATCTCGCATATTCCATCAATTTTATCAAAACTATGATAATTAAAATTCCTTGATGAAAATATTTGTTGCAAGAATTATCTCCTTTTAGTATAGTTTTCTCAATAAAGTTGGTTCCTACTATAAGAGCGCGGCTTAAGCCACGCTTTTTTTTTGCTTTTCTGTAAAAAGCGGGGGTTCTCAATTCAAAAATCATAAGACAACAAAAGGGAATAGCCTAATTAAAGGCAAAATAAAAGCAACTGCACGAGCTCTCTACTAAAAAGTGAAAAAAACCCCTATTTATCAGTTGGTTATTGACCTCACCGAGCCAACTCTTCAGGGAAGTGAAATAAAACTAGTTGATGTAGAGTACAAGAAAATTGGTAAAAATTGGACGTTGAGAGTACTTATTGACAAAAATCAAGGAGTAACAGTTTTTGACTGTCAAAAATTGAGTCGAGAGATTGAAGACTTAATTGAAATCCACGAATTGATTAAAGACCACTATATTTTAGAGGTTTCTTCCCCTGGATTGGATCGACCATTAAAAAAAGAGTCTGATTTTATTAGAAATAAAGGGAAACAAATCCAAGTGAACACCTATTCTCCCATTAATAATAGTAAAATAAATACGGGAACTATTAGGGATTTTTCAAATAGCACTCTATTTTTAGAGAACAAAAAAGATACTTTAGAAATTCCATTGATAAATATTATGCAAGCTAAATTAATTATCGAATTTTAAATACCCTATGACAATCGAAGTTTTAGAAAACATAAAGTTGCTGGCTAGAGAAAAGGGCATTGACGAAGAAATTTTGATCGATGCTCTTAAGAATGCCATTGAAGTAGCTGCGCGTAAAAAACTAGACACAAATGGTCCGCTTCAAATCGAATTTAATCGTGAAACAGGTGAAATAGAGGTGTTCTCTGAAAAAACTGTAACCAATGACGTAATCAACCCTGAAGAAGAAATTTTATCAGACGAGGCCCGATTAATTAACCCCGAAGCTACAATAGGTGAAACCCTTCTCGTTAGATTATCTATAAAGGATTTTGGTCGAATCGCAGCACAACTTGCAAAGCAAGTAATCGTGCAAAAAGTTCGCGAAGCAGAAATTGATATACTTTGTAAAGTATTTCAAGATAAAAAAGGCGAATTGATTAATGGAATTGTTCAGCACTTTCAACATGGAGATATCATTGTTGACCTGGGAAAAGCAGAAGGAGTTCTTCCAAGGCGAGAACAAGTTTTTCGTGAATCATTTAGCCGAGGTGATCGTATTCGTGCATATGTCCTTGATATAGGTAAAACATCACGAAATGCAACTGTGATTCTCTCCCGCACACATATAGGGCTCATTAGAAACCTGTTCGAGTTGGAAGTGCCTGAAATCAACGAAGGAATAATAGAAATTATGGGTATAGTACGGGAACCTAATGGAAGAACTAAAATAGCAGTTAAAACCAATGACCGTGACGTAGATGCTGTTGGGGCTTGCGTCGGGATGCGAGGTATGCGCGTCCAATCTATCGTACAGGAACTTCGGGGAGAAAAAATAGATATCGTCGAATATTCAGAAGACCCAGAAGTGTTTCTTAGGAATGCCCTTAGCCCAGCTAGAGTATCACGCATAATTAAAAACAACGAGACTGGCGAGATGACAATTATTGTTGCGGATGATCAGATGTCTTTAGCGATTGGGAAAAAAGGACAAAATGTCCGGCTTGCCGCTAAGCTGGTGAAACAGAAAATAGATATTCGTAGTCACTCAGAGACTTCTGGCTCATTAGATATTTCAAGTTTATTACCAACTACTCAGAAAAGCAGTTCTAATATCAGTTTTTTAAGTGAAATTAGTGTGGCAAAAGGACTGGGAGAAAAGATCACAGCTATTCTTTTTGAAGGCAATGTAGTCACTATTGAGAATGTAATAACTAAAGGTTTAAAAGGATTGACGGCGCTCCCTGGAATAGGACCCAAAAAAGCAGCGGCAATTCTAGAGTTCACAGAAAAGCTAAATAAAAAAATAGCAGAAGAGAAAACTGAGGACGCATTGAAAGTTAAATCCGATGAGGGAACCCAAATCACAGAAGCCTCTGGTGAAGAAGAGCAAGAAATTCCAGTAAATCAATTAAGTGAAGTTTCTCCGTCTATAATAGAGTGTCTTCTTAACAACGGATTTGAAACTATGGCGGAACTTTCTGTAGCAACAAATGAAGAGCTACTGGAAATTGAAGGAATAGATATAGAAACTGCCGCAGTAATTATCGAACAGGCAAAAAATAAATCCACTATTGATAGCTAGTTTTTAAATCTCAAATAAACGCAACATGCGGTAAGCTAATTATAAAAATTTCAAATCGGTTTAGGAGGTTTTTTGGGGAAAATTCGCATTAATAAGTTGGCCCTAGAGCTAAATGTGAACAATGATAAGATATTGGATGCGCTAAAAGATAGTGGGCACACTGTTAAGAATTTTATGAGCTCAGTAGATGATACAACCGCAGATGAAATCCGAAAACTATTATCCCCTCAAGCTAAATCCGAAAAGATAACTGCAAAGGCCACCAAAAAATCAACAACTAAGAAAATAAGCACAAAAAACACACCTAAAGAGACCAAAGCAACAATTAATAAAGAACCCTCGACAAAAAAAGCTCCAAAAGTAAAAAGCAAAGCAACAAAAATAACATCAAAAAAACCTACAACTACTGTAAAGAAAACCAAGGCTGTTAAAACTACCCTTACGCCTCCGACGAAAGACCAAGAACAAAAAAAGCCCGTTAAAGTATTGAAAAAATATGGACTCAAAATTGTAAAACACGAAGAAAAACCTAAAGAAATAGAAAAAAAAACCACTTTAACGAAAGAAAAACTCCCTGCTAAACCAAAAAAAATAGTTGTAGAAAAGCCAGAACAAAAAACTCACGCAGAAACACCCAAACCAGAGCAACTATCCACTGAGGTTGAGGTTAAAGAAGAAGTTTTTGAAGTCGCTCAATTACCAGAAAACATAATGATTCGTGATTTAGGAGAAAAGTTAAATTGTTCACCTAATGACATAATTAAGGAACTCATGGACTTGGGTGTCATGACCAATATAAACCAAAGTCTTAGCTTTGAAGTTGCTTCAAAAGTAGCTGACAAACGAGGCTTTGAGGTTGAATTAATCAAGGATAAATCGGCAATTGACTTTGAAGAAGAGGAAAAAGAAGATCCAAAAGACCTTTGCCCTCGGCCACCTATCGTAACAATTATGGGACATGTGGACCACGGAAAAACATCATTACTCGATACTATAAGAAAAACCAATGTCACTGTAGACGAGGCAGGAGGAATTACTCAGCATATAGGAGCCTACAGAGCAAAAATCAAAGATCAGTTCATTACTTTCCTCGACACACCCGGCCATGAAGCATTCACAGCAATGCGTGCGCGTGGAGCACAGGTAACAGACCTAGTTATTTTGGTAGTTGCCGCCGATGATGGAATAAAACCTCAAACGAAAGAAGCAATCGACCATGCCCATGCAGGTAATGTCCCCATTTTGGTTGCGATCAACAAGATTGACAAACCTGAGGCCAAACCAGAAGAGGTAAAAAAACAATTGGCTGATGTAGGATTGTTGCCTGAAGACTGGGGTGGGCAGACCATGTTCACAGAGGTTTCTGCAATTAAGGACATCGGAATCGATCACCTCTTAGAACTAGTTCTCCTTCAAGCTGAAATCATGGAGCTAAAAGCAAATCCTACTCTGCGCCCGCAAGCTATTGTCATTGAATCAAAACTCGATAAAGGGAGAGGACCCGTAGCCACGGTGATTGTGCAAAAGGGAACATTGTCCGTGGGACAACCTTTTGTTGTTGGACCCTATTTCGGGAAAATACGAGCACTGATAGGTGACGGTGGTAATAAAACCAAAACAGCCACCCCAGCAATGCCAGTAGAAATAGTAGGGATGCCTGAGGTTCCCCAACCAGGAGATAAGTTGTATGTAGTTAAAGATGAGAAAAAAGCAAGGCAATACAGTGAAATGCGACTAAAAAAAAGGAGAGAAGTTCAATTAGCTGAGTCTGCTAAAGTAACCATGGAAGACCTTCACGACCAAATCGTAGAAGGTAAAATCAGAGTACTAAACATTGTAATTAAAGCCGATACTCAAGGTACAATTGCTGCAGTACAAGAAGCCTTTTCTAAACTAGAAACCGAAGAAATTAAATTTAAAATCATTCACGATGGTGTTGGTGGAATAACCGAATCCGATATTCTTTTGTCGAGTGCATCTAACGCAATTACCATCGGATTCAACGTTCGCCCAACAGACAAAGCCGATGAGTTAGCAACACGAGAAAAAGTAGATGTACGCTTTTATAGCGTAATATACGAAGCTATTGAAGATATGAAGAAAGCGTTGGAAGGGCTACTAGAACCTAAATTCAAAGAATTAATTACCGGCCGAGCTGAGGTAAGAGAAGTGTTTAACCTCCCCAAAATAGGGTCTATTGCTGGGTGTCATGTGTCGCAAGGAAAAGTGGAACGTAACCTTGAAGCAAGACTCATCCGAGATAGCGTAGTGGTTTACCAAGGAAAAATACTTTCAATCAGACGCTTTAAAGAAGACGTTAAGGAAGTTCAGCAAGGTTACGAGTGTGGAGTTTCTTTAGAGAACTTTCAAGATATAAAGCAAGGAGATGTTATAGAACCTTACATTCTAGAAGAAATCCAAGTTTAGTAAAACGATACGTCCAAAAAGAACTTCTATTTTTTTAAGGACACACTTTAAAAGTTTAAAATGTCGGACAGTGTTATTTAGGTTTTTAGAGCCATGAGGTTTAAACGATCAGAGAGAGTTCAGGAATTACTCCTAAAAGAAATTTCTGCTCTCATCCAAAAGGGATTGAAAGATCCGCGGATCGGCTTTGCCACAGTAACCACTGTTGAGTTGACCAATAACTTAAAACACGCGAAAGTTTATATTAGTGTTTTCGGGACAGAGATAGAGCAATGCGATACTATTACAGGACTGAGCAGTGCATCAGGATTTATAAGGAGCTCTTTAGGTAAAAACCTTAATCTTCGATATATTCCTGTATTAGAGTTTATACTTGATGAAACAGCTAAACGCGTCGCTAGGATAAATAAAATCATTAATGAGCTACACTCAAAATAACGTAATCAATCTTTTCAAACCTTCCGGACCAACATCTTTTGACATGGTTTGGTCGGTTAGAAAAATTCTTGGGGTTAAAAAAGCTGGACATATCGGAACTTTGGACCCTATGGCTGATGGAGTACTTCCTGTGTGTCTCAATCGTTCCACACGGATTATTCAATTTTTATCGCCCCTTCAAAAAACTTATCGAGCAACCCTTGAACTGGGATCAGAAACAGACACCCAAGACGCTACAGGACGAAAAATATCTATAAGAGACGCATCTCTGATTAATGAAACTAAAATAAAAAAGGTTATCCAAATGTTTGTGGGAGAGCAGGATCAGGTTCCCCCAATGTACTCAGCGAAAAAGAAAAATGGGATTCCTCTTTACAAATTGGCCAGAAATGGTATTACTATCGACAGAGATCCTGTCAAAATAACTATATATTCAATAGGATTCATAAAAAAAGAGGAAAATCGAGTTTTATTTGATGTATGTTGTTCCGCGGGAACTTATATTCGTACTCTATCACATGATATTGGTGAAAAACTGGGTTGTTACGCTCACATGGTTCGGTTGACTCGAACCAAGGTTGGGTTATTTGGTTTGGGACGTACCTTGACTCTGGAAGAATTAAAATCAGCACATGAAGAAGGTAGTCTACCTAAAAAGCTTTTTCCTTTGGAAGAAGTCCTCAACTTTCTCCCAGCGATACGTGTAAAAAAGGAATACCTTGAGCCTATTTCTCACGGAGTAGCGCTTTCAAAATGTTTTTTAGAAACTTTGCCCGAGCGTTTTGAACCTGGCCACTTTTTTAGGGTTTTAGGAGGCGACGACAAAATATTGGCTATTGTTGAACCTGTGATAGATCAAGATAAGTTATCAGAGTTAGCCCCTGAAGGTATTGTATTTAAATCAAAACGAGTACTATGTTAATTTTTTGATATTTAGAGGAATGATTGAAATGTTTTCGCAGTGGAATAACAGAGTGGACTTATACCAGCACCTTCGAGTCATGTTCCTCTACGAAAACATTTGTCAATCATTCTCTTAAGTTTAACCTATTAAGAGGAAGCATCTAATGGCATTTACTAAGGAAACGAAATTAACCATCATTTCCGATTATAAACAGCACGATAATGATACGGGTTCATCAGAGGTACAAATAGCACTTTTGACCAATCGACTAAACTACCTTAACGATCACTTCAAAGCTCATAATAAAGATCAGCATTCTAGGCAGGGCCTATTAAGAATGGTAAGTCGACGAAGAAAGTTACTAGATCACCTTAAAAAAGAAGATGTCAGCCGATATCAGCAAATTATTTCACGTCTAAATATAAGGCGTTAATCAACATTTGGAGAATATTGAATGGAACGAGTAGAAATTGAGCTTGACGGAAGAACTATATCTTTAGAAGCAGGCGACCTAGCTCGACAAGCTGGTGGATCTGTTGTAGTGAGACAGGGAGATACAATGGTTCTAGTTGCAGCAACTATGGCACCAAAACCAAGAGAAGGAATAGATTTTTTTCCTCTAACTGTAGACTACAGAGAAAAAACCTACGCCGCAGGAAGAATTCCAGGTGGATACTTAAAAAGAGAAGCTCGACCTAGTGACTATGAAACACTAACCTGTAGATTGATTGACAGACCGCTTCGCCCACTTTTCCCAAGCGGATTTCGTAATGAAACCCAGGTCGTTTGTTTTGTCGTTTCCCACGACCAAGTTAATCCCGCTGATGTTATCGCTCTGACCGGTGCTTCTGCAGCTTTGATGATTTCAGATATTCCTTTTGACAACCCTATTGCGGGAGCACGGATTGGTAGAGTTGATGGTAGTTTTGTATTCAACCCTACTTTCGAAGAAAGCAAAGAAAGTGATATCCAACTTCTCATGGCTGGAACGGCAGATGGGATTGTCATGGTAGAGGCAGGAGCTAAAGAAGCTAGTGAAGAAGAAATGATGAGTGCTCTGGAATTTGGGCATGAGCGCATTAAAAAGCTAATTGATCTCCAAATTCAGCTTAAAGCACGGATTAATAAAGAAAAAGCTACTATTGAGCAAGCAGAAATTGATACTACTCTGGTAGATCGAGTCAACAGTATAGTTTGCCCAAAACTTGAACAAGCTATGGAAATTACAGGAAAACAGGAAAGAGCTAATGCTGTTAGCCAAATTAAAGCTGACTTAGATGCTGAAATTAATCCAGAAAAAGAAGACGACCTAAAGAAAATTCTCGGTAATGTGTTTCATGATGCTGAGAAAAATGTGGTGCGAAAAATGATTTTAGAAAAGAAAAAACGTGTCGATGGAAGAAACCTTAACGAAGTGCGACCTATAAATATTAAAGTAGGTTACCTTCCGCGTGTCCATGGATCATCCGTTTTTACTCGTGGAGAAACCCAGGCTTTAGTAAGCGCAACATTGGGCACCAGTTCTGATGAACAACGGCTAGATACTCTCGAACTTAAAGGCACAAAACATTTTTATCTACATTATAATTTTCCGGCGTTTTGTACAGGAGAAACCAAATTCATCGGAGGCCCTGGGCGAAGAGAAATTGGTCATGGAATGTTAGCTGAAAGGGCTTTAGTACCAGTTCTTCCAGATAGAGAGAAGTTCCCATATACCATTCGAATTGTTTCAGATATTCTTGAGTCCAATGGATCATCATCCATGGCCTCAGTCTGTGGTGGCGCTCTAGCACTTATGGATGCGGGAGTCCCTATCTCAAACCCAGTTGCCGGGATAGCTATGGGGCTCATTAAAGAAGAAGACCAAGTGGCTATTTTGTCTGACATTCTAGGCTCCGAAGATCACCTTGGTGACATGGACTTCAAAGTTGCTGGCACAAAAAATGGGATCACTGCTCTGCAAATGGATATTAAAATTGCCGGATTGGATAAGAGCATAATGGAAAAGGCCATGCAGCAGGCAAAAGAAGGCCGCCTTCATATTTTGGGGGAAATGGATAAAGCCCTTCATTCACCTCGTTCCGAGTTGTCAGAACATGCACCGAGAATTATTACCATGAAAGTACCGACAAGTAAAATTCGCGATATCATTGGTCCTGGCGGCAAAGTTATTCGAGGAATTATAGACCAATGTGGGGTTAGTGTGGATATCGACGATAGTGGGCTCGTATCTATTGCCTCATCAGACCAGGCAGCAGCAGATAAAGCCACCAAATATATCGAGAATCTAATTCAAGAAGCAAAAATCGGCAAAATTTATCTTGGTAAAGTTAAAAAAATTGTCGATTTTGGAGCCTTTGTAGAAATATTTCCGGGGACAGACGGCCTTGTCCATATTTCCCAGATTTGCGACAGACGCATCCAAAGTGTTTCTGACGAAATTCAAGAAGGAGATGAAATAAAAGTAAAAGTTATCGATATAGACCAACAAGGGAAAATTAAACTCAGCCGAAAAGAAGCTTTGAAAGAAAAAGCTGCTGAAGATAAAGGATAAGGTAAAAATTTTTCTACCGCTATAAAAGGCCGGTGGGTAAATACTCATCGGCCTTATTTTTCTATTAGAGAGAAATACTCCAGTTTTTCAGCTCATCTATTGCCTTGTAACTGGTCAGATCAAAGTGAATCGGCGTAATAGAAATATAGTTGTTGGAAACTTGAAAACAGTCTGCCTCCTCATCCACCTCATCAATACGCATCTCACCAGCATACCAGTAGTAAACATTATTTCTTGGATCCACACGCTTATCAAATGTTTCAATCACGCGAGATTTTCCCTGTCTGGTAATAGAGACGCCTTTAATTTCTGAATAAGGCACTGCGGGTATATTGATATTAAGTGAAACTCCATCTGGCAACCCATTTTTTAAAACAACTTTTGCCATCTTTGCACCAAATTCGGCAGCAAACCCAAAGTTAAAATTTTCAAAAGAGTTAAGGGAAACTGCAATGGCAGGAATCCCTTCAATGGTAGCTTCAGTTGCGGCAGAAACCGTGCCCGAATAAATGGCACAGGTTCCCAAA
>JAPYPM010000044.1 GCA_029937635.1 Nitrospinaceae bacterium | reverse complement strand
TTCTGTATTGAACTTCCACGTCCCCTTCTTCAAACTCTGCTTGTTTTAATAACGAAAATTCAGGACCACTGAAATCAATATCTGAAATAACCTTAGATAATTCGGCTGCGTTTAATTGATACACAGCTTCTATTTTTTGGATGATCTTTTCTCCCTGTCTTAGAATTTTCCCATTCATGTTATAAAATTTGCTTTTGCCAAACTCTCCCGAGAGGTTTTTCGCTTCAACTATTGGAGCAGTGAAATTTTTCTGTTTTTGGCTATTTAATGGAACATAATTAAAATGTAATTTACCGTTGAAATTTCTAACTCGTGATTGAAGCTCCGCATCAAAAAAAGAAGCATTTTTTGCAAAAAGGACGACCTTAATAGAAATCTTTTCTTTGTCATTTGGTGGTCCTTGAAGCTTTGCTTCAATCAAACCTTTGCCTTCTACTTCTTGGTAATCATCAATAATATTTTCATATGATTGCCCCCTAATTGATTTTTTTAAAAAACGATTTAACACCCCTAAATCAACTTCACTTTTTATAGAAACATCTAACAAAGGTTTTTTCATTATGTTTGTTACCGTTCCCCTAATATTGCTCAGAGGAAAATCTTTGTAACTAGCTTTCATAATTTCAACAATGACATCACCATTTTTATAACCCAAAGATCCCGTAACTGTTTTCAATAGTGGTAAAGGAGAACGCCAGTCGATGTCTCTAAAATAAATTTCGGTTGTAATTCGATCCTTATTCTCGTCTGAGTTTATTTTTTTCAACTGCTCAAGTGAACCCTCAAAGCTGAGAGACTTAATTTCTAATGTACCGTTATTAAAAAATTCATTGATCTTCTTATGAAGGTTTTCAGGAAAAAGCATTAAAGGAAAGTTGCGGCGAGAGTTTTCTATTTTAAACTCATCGGATTGAATCGTAAAAGCAAGTCTAGGATCTTTCGTTTGATACCCAACAAATTTACCTTTACCTGAGATACTACTTTGTCCTGATCTAGCTTTTAAGCTTTCAATTTCTATAGAATCCTTATCCAATTGCAAAGTGTATTCTATCTCTCCTTGGCCCTGAGATCCTAACGTGCTAAGGGACGCCTCCTCCGCACTTGAATATTTCAAACCACCATTTACAGATAGACTACCCCCTAACGCTCCTGAAATATCACTTTCAAATGATAATTTTGTGCCATTAGAAACATTAGATAATATGTTTTTCAAATAAGGCCTCAACTGACCAAGATAAAGCTGGTCTAGCTTAATCTTTCCTCGTATAGGAATAGGTTCGTTTCTTTTTAAATTTTCAAAACTATCAATATATCCTGAGAGCTTAAATACTGTTGTTTGATATTTATTTGGAATTTTTCCGCTCAGATTTAATGCTAATTTATTTTGGAAAATCTGTTGGTTGATAGTTAGTTCAATACTATCTATTAAGGTTGAGAAAGGTTTTGAATCTGAAACAACATAATAGTCTCTAAACTTTACTTTACTATTCAAAACGGAAATCTGATGCATTAGACCAATTCCTAGCAATTTTAATAAACGGCTAGAAGTTTCCCCAGTTAATAAAGACAGCGAATTTCCAAAGTTAAATTTTCCTTGTTCGTCACGCACAACTTCAATAGTGGCCCCCTCTAAAATAAATTCTTTTACCTCTATTTCTTTACTCAGTAATGGCCATAGTTTAATGACGCACCAAACATTTTTTGCTGAAAAATATTGGCTTTTACCATCCCGGGAATAAACTGAAAGCTGTTCTAAATTAATACTTATTCCCTTTTCAAACCCAAGTTCAACCTTTTCGATAAAAACTTTTCTACCAGTTATTTCCTCAATTTTTTCTACCACTAAATTTTTAAAATTATCTAAGTCTTTTAATTGAATATAGACAAAAACCAGTATGACAAAACTAGAAATAATGAACCCACCGAATAGATAAGTTGCTATTTTTTTATTAAATGAAATAGTCATAAGCTAATAGGTTGGACAAATCAAACTAGACAACTTTAAATTCATATCACCCTTAAAATTACTAGGACTTCAAATTTGGAGAAAATATAGAGGGAATATGATACGTTTACTCATCTTGTAAAATATAAGCAGTATTCCAAACATCAGCATAAATATCATAAAGCAATTGATCTTTCAACGAGTTCTAACCTAAATACTTTAAAGGTCGCTAAAATTCGACGTAGGGGTTTATTTACTAACCTTAAATTCTATTTGACCAATTATGCACAACAACGACCAATCTGACATTCTATACGGCATAAATCCTATCACAGAGGCCCTTAAGGTATCTAAACGAAAATGTTTACGAATCATTGTTGAAAATGGAAAAATTAACCCCCGTCTCCAGGCTCTAACAGTACTAATACAATCAAAAAATATTCCAATCGAGGCTATTCCTAAAGAAGCATTTAAAAAGCGATACCGTTCCTATGTCCATCAAGGAATAATTGGATATTTTTCCATAAAAGAAACTGTAGGATTGGATGAACTAATATCGGAAGCACTTGAAAAATCAACGAACCCCATTCTAGTTATTTCTGATGGAATTCAAGACCCTCATAACCTTGGAGCCATAATTCGTTCGGCGGCTGCGATGGGCATTCAAGGAATGGTCCTTCCCAAGCATCGTGTCGCCCCACTAAATGAAACGGTCGCCAAATGTTCTTCTGGAGCCATAGAAAACCTGCCGGTCACTTGGGTTACCAACCTTTCCAACGCTATGGAAGAATTAAAGAAATCTGGATTCTGGGTGGTGGGAATCGACCCTGAAGGAGCAACGTCCTGCTATGATTTTAAATTTGATATGCCTGTCGCTCTCTTGATTGGGAACGAAGGGAAAGGAGTTCGTCCTCTTCTCAAAAAAAAATGTGACTTCACGCTATCAATTCCAATGGCAAGTTCAGTAAACTCCCTCAATGCTTCGGCTGCTGGAGCGATAGTCTTTTATGAAGCACTAAGACAAAAACTAAATAAAAAAACCGGATGAGTCAAAAAACTCATCCGGTAATAAGCATCCGCTATTCATTGCATCTACATCCTGAATATTGAATTTGATCGCCTCATTGCCGCTTTCCGCTTTTTCTTTGCTTCTTTTTGTTTTCGTAGCTTTTTAAGCGACGGTTTTTCGTAAAATCTTCTGCGTTTAAGCTCTTTAAGCAATCCATCTTTAGTTAACTGTCGCTTTAAAACTTTTAACGCTCTCTCTACTTGATTCTGATATACGGTAACCTCCAAAAAATACCCCCTCCCTTCTTATAAGAATAGCCTTAAAAATAAAATACATAAAAAACAGCGATGAATAATTCCATTGCAATACAGTTCGGTGTCCTGACTTTGAATGATTATATTAAATAAGTCAACCCTTCTGAAGTCAATTTACAACTTATTTTTATCCAAATGATTATGATTTGCCTTATATGTTAAGTTAGATTAATAATATTTCTTACTAAAACAATATACTGCTAGTCTTACCAAAACATGACTCTTACCATGCGGTTTTTTTTATTTTTATTTCTGCTATTTTCTTTCTCTAGCATGAATATAGCATTTGCAGAAGAATATGCTGTCCCTCACTCTGGGTCTCCTTATCTATCTCTTAACGATTTAAAAAATGATGCGATTCTTCATCTACCTACTGGTTTAAAGGTAAGTTTCGACCAAATGCAAAATGCTATTTCTTCTTCTAGAGTAATCTATATTGGCGAGACTCATGACAATATTGAGGCTCACAGGGTACAGCTTAAAATTATTGCGGATTTAGCGAAAAGATTCCCCGGCAAAACCTCAGTGGGGATGGAAATGTTTCGTCGCTCCGCGCAACATAACCTTAACCAATGGAACAAAGGAGAGCTTTCGTCAGATCAATTTAAAAAATTATTCAGAAAAAACTGGGGAAACGGCTATGCGTTATATAAATCTATATTTGAGTTTTTAAATAAAAATCATATCCCACTGATCGGCCTTAAATCTTCCAAAAAAACTGAAGATACATTTCGAAATAATGACCAACCAGGCCAAAGCAATCTCCCTAAAATAGATTTTAATGATCGTTATCACCGCTCTTTTTCCATGTCTATCTTTGGTGGACATCAAACAATGGGAAAACCCTATCGGATGCTTTTGCTCTGGGAAGAAACAATGGCTCAGACTGTAGCTGATTTTTTGATAAATCCAAGCAACATAAATTCAAAGCTAGTCATTTTGGCTGGGGGATTTCACGTACAATATGGATTTGGAATACCCAAACGAGCATTTCGTCGAGTCCCTCACTCTTACTCAATAGTTCTTCCAACCGTAACAGAACTTCCACCTGAATTAGAAGATCGCGAGATGGATGTAAAGCACGTTTCTATTCCTCTTTACTCGGCAGACTATGCTTGGAAAGTTCAATATAAAGTCCTTCCAGAAAACAAAGTTACGCTTGGAGTGCTTTTGGAAAACAGCGAAAATACTGTGCGGATAAAATCGGTCTCAGTAAACTCTAACGCAGAACTCGCAGGCCTAAAAGACGGCGACCTATTGCTGGCAATTGATGGGATTAAACTGATTGACATTGAAGACTTAACAGACAAACTAAAGAGACTAGTTATCGGTGATAGGGCTAGACTCATTGTAAAACGAGGGTTAGAAGAAATGGACGTCGAAATTCAATTTATGGAACCAAAACAATAATGTCAAAAATAATCGATTTTTAAGAAGCTTGTTTTAGTGAATATATCGGCTACTTTTGTACCTTGCTTGGGTCAGAAAAATCAAAGTAACCTAAACTTATTTATCACCTTAGGGATTATCCAATTTAAATCACAGCGTGAAACCTTGGCCAAGGGAGGCCCTTTTTGACACCATTTAATAAGCTTTTCAATTGAATCACGACTTCCTTCCGCATAAACTTCAACTGTTCCGTTAGATAAATTACGAACCGACGCTGTCAAGTTAAACTCCAAGGCCTTAGTCTGTGTCGAAGCCCTAAAACATACTCCATGCACCTTACCATGAACAATAATATGCGCTGCTAAATCAACCATAAGTCATACATGATCATTTTTTTGGAGCTGCATTCTGAAAAAGGTGCTGAATTTCACGGTATACTTCGAACTTTGATCCAGTGGAAATCTTTGGTCCAAACTTTCCTAAGTCACGCATAATCCGTTGAAATCCTGCTGTGTCTCCTGAAAATTTATCGATTAGTGGCCCAAAATAAGCCTGTTCATCCAAATCCAACAATTTATTAATTTCTCTTAGGCGCTTTTTTAAAGGTTCAAAGTCTTTTTTCATAGAAAGCATCATATCATGATAAATCTCAGGTCTTATTTATTTGCTTAATTATAAGAATGAACCTATTCAAAGTACTCATTTCGTAAAACTGTCAAGGCCCTCTCTAATGTGGCTAATTATTTCTATAAGACCTATACTTCTCGTCTAAAACATTCAAATATCTACGTATTTTACGTACTTGACGGTGTTTTCGCTTCTTACCATACAAAACCTCCGCCTTTCTAGCATGACTTATAGCAACCTTGCCATCTTTTAACATATCGTAGGCCATGGCTAAATTAAAATGCGCTTTTGCGTAACTGGAATCGAGACGTATCGCCTCAAGGTAAGAATTAATTTCTTGCTTGTGTCGCCCCATTCCCATATAGGCTAAGCCGAGGTTAAAGTATTCAACTGCATCAAGAGGGTCTTCTTGGATAAGACTTATTTGTTTTTCTATTTCTCGGATTTTTAACTGGCGGAACTGGCCGAAGTCAATTTCCCCAAGCATTGGATTCACAATAGTGGAACCAACCCAAAAAATTGTTGAGCAAATTATCATTCAGTTTTTGACCTAAAAGCTTAAAAAAGTTTACTCGCATCTATGAGACTTCTCATATAATTTTTTTAACTAATCCAATCGAATTCAAAGTAGTAATTAATCATTTCAAAAAACATCCCATGCAAATCGCCCAAGAATCGGACTATTTAATAGAATTTTATCCTTCGAATGAATAACACCAACACCAGCGGGAGTCCCTGTGTATATAAGATCACCAGACATTAATTCCCACACGGTACTTAAAAAAGAAATAATTTGAGGAATAGAAAAAATCATGTCTTTCGTATTTCCTTCTTGACGTTTTTTCTTATTCACAAAGCATGTAAATGGAATGTCGAATAGATCAAACGAGTTATCATAAGAACGCATTAACCCCAAAGGCGAACTTTGGTCAAAAGACTTTGAAAGTTCCCAGGGGTGCCCTTTTTTTTTCACTTCGACCTGCACATCTCTTAAAGTAAGGTCTAACCCAAGCGTCACTCCCGCAATATAAGATAACGAATCATCGACTAAAATATTTTTTCCGCCACCATTTAACAAAACTACTACTTCTACTTCGTGGTGCAAGATATTCCCATGCGTAGGAGTATGAATAGGCTCTCCAAGAGAAACAATACTTGTTGCAGGCTTCATAAAAACAACTGGCTGTTTATCATTTTTTAATTGGAGCGTTGAGTCAAAGTCACCCAATTCCCTAATGTGCTCTGAATAGTTTTTACCTATACAGAAAATTCGACAGGGTTTAATTATTCTTTCACCTACAGTAATCGGATCTATTGTCAAACGATGGATCCTTTATTTTTTTCGCTCACATTTAATTGCATTCCTGCAGGGTCTACGAGAAAGAACTTTCAAGTTTTTTTCAGTCTGTTGCATACTACCGTTTATTTTTGTAATCTCTAACGCAATAGTGCCAAGCAGACCTTCTATATTTTGAATCTTTGCTTCTAAGTTATCTAGGCGTTTTACTGACACGTTTGCTTCGACAACCCTTTTCTCTGCTTGCCTTTTTATAAAACGAACATTCCCTTCAATCTTTATCAGAGATCCTTCTATTACCCCAACAATCTTAGAGACATATGACAGTTGGTTTTTTATCTCTATATCTTCCCCTATCACTTCTTGGGGGGGAACCATAGCATTATCCCAACGGCGACAATAAAAAATTTAAACCTTCTATTATTTAGCATAATCACTACCCTTTCAAACCCACCTTTTTCTCTGATGGAATATTTATCACTATGTTTCTGCTTTTACGTATGAAATAACGCTGTCACTGGGTTAACAGATATGACTGTAACCCGTCGTAATAGTTATTCCCTTTTTGAACTCCAATCCGCTCTTGGAAAAAATGTCTGCCCTTGGACAAAGGGGATAAACTATACAAAATATTCCAAACTTTATCCTGCCCTTTCACCGTAAACATTCCCAAAAGCGGATTTAAATACCCTAAAGTAGGAGGCCAGGTTTCCTTTTCCGCAAGATGAACAGATACGTTTTTAAATGGTCGGAAATCTGTAATAAAAACATATAAAAGATATGCGTGGTCTTCTGTGATATCGACGCCTTTGACTATAGGAGAGATGATATCCATAGACTTCCCAGAGTTGTTTTCAATATGAAGTGCCTTTTTTCCTAACACTCTAGGTGTTTCAATTTGTCGAATATTAACTTTCGGTATATTTGAGTTACCTACCTTGCCTTCGTAGTCTGGATCAAAATTAGGAGGAATTAATTTTTCTACCTTTAAATTAAGTTCATATACGCCAAGATTACCGATCGAGTGTATTTTATTAATTAAACTAGAAGGGAGTTTGAGTATTCGCTCTTGAACCATTGGAACAAAAGGGTATTCATCTGGGGGCATATCTTGATGTGCAATAAAAATAATTTTTTCTAATACCCCGCCACGAGAAAAGTAGGTCATTCTTTCCAGAACTTTTTTATTCATATACTTAATCAACACGCTTGACTCTGGACCACCAACACTTATAACAATAAGATTATTTTCTGAAATATTTTCGTTAACCCAAAATGCCATTTTAGCTGCTTCGGACATTGTTACATTGGGCCCTGCCACAACTAAAGAACCGTTATTCCGAGATTCAAAATACTTATTAATTTTCTTAGCTGGCAAAAAAACCAAGAAAAAAATCATCCCCACTCCTAACCCATAAACCAATTTCCCTGTCTTTTTTTTTAGCCAAAAAATTACTTCGGTCATCCCATAGGCAGAAAGTAAAAGAATAAAAGGAAGCCAATAAATGTAAATGCGAGCATACCCTACCACTCCAGTTATAAACGTCAGAATCATAGGAATTAAAAAAACAGACGCAAATATAATTCTTTCTCTTACCTCTTTTAATCTCCAAACACCTATAGTAAAAAATAAGTACATGAAGAACCCCCAAGGTGCAACAAGCAGCTCAGTAATCTCAAAAATTCTCTTTCCATTTAGAGATTGAGGCTGTATATCCTTCCCATATTTAAGCTGTTCAAAAATGACTAAAAAATAGACAGCAATTAAAGCAAACATTATTAGTTGAGGAATGACTACCCAAAGTAATCTTTTAAAATTTAACCTGCTTTGCTCCGACTCAAACCATCCAGCCATTATCGTAAATATAGTCAAACTGCCTAAAAAAAATAAATTGCTTGGGAGTGCCATCGTCATCGCAAGTCCCGAACCTATCAAAACACCCCCCCAAACCCAACGCGAATTGTTTAAAAACTGAATAGCTGAAAATATTATTAGGAGAACTAAAAATATTGTTATTCCATAGCCTCTAGCTTCCATCGAATACTTTAGGTGTGGCCAAGACAAGGTCATTAATAAAGCCGCAAGTACTGCGGCAGACCTAGAGAACTTCATTAATAGTCCAAGTCGATACATTAAAGGAATTGATAAGACTCCAAACAAAAAGGAAGGAAGCCTATAAATGATTTCCGTTTCACCAAAAACCCAAATAAAAAATTTTGAAATCAAAAGAAAAAGAGTGTGTTGATTTGTATCTTGGTAGAAAAAAATTAATTCCTGCCAAGAAAGATCGATGTATCTATTAAAAGAGATCGCTTCATCCTCAACAAGAGGACTCCCAAGGGTTGGTATTCTAAAGGCTGCAGCAAAAACAAGGAGTCCTAAAATAATCTGAAATTCTTTTTTAAATATAATTTTCATTTTAAAATTTTGAAGATCTCCTCACATTAATAGCTGTTAAAGGTTTAACAACGATTTTAGAGAAAATAAAGTGTTGAGATTGACCCCACTGCATAAATGTTTATCGGTCATGCGTAAACTTTCCTGACCCTAATGTCAGTTAATCTTCATTATGTTATTAGTTACCAAAGTACTCTTCAAGACCATCTCGTAGTTTTATACTTATCGTTGCACCTTATTAAATAATATATGGCCTTTATTCAAAGGCAGAAATATTTTTTACCAAAATATTGTTTAAATTCAATATGTTAAATAAATTTAATTTTCAACCCATAATATTACCCATGATTTTCAATACGTATCTATTTTTAAAAACCTTGCAAGCGTAAATAAGAATGGTTTATTCTTCATACAAATAGATATTTACTGACCATCATTTAAATTTGAATAATTTACAGCCGCTGTTTAAGGAGGAGACAATGAAAATTGAGACTAGAACGTGGTTATTTATGGTATTCCTCGCATCATGCGTGTTCACACCATCTTTATGGGCTGCTGTAGAGATCCCAGATCCAAAGCTATGCGATGTGGAATCAACTGAAGTTCGACAAGGACGACCAGGCGGAGCAGAAGTTAAGACTGTTGATGGGGTAGGCCCAATGGGAAAAATGTCACGCGCTCAAGCATCATGGTCTTCCGCTGCAAAAGCAAATGGAAAAATATCTGGGTCAGATAAACGCCATCTCTGTCTAGCCCTAAACCCTATCAAAAATCCAGAGAACCGCTTCAAACACAAGGACCACAGCGCATACTATTGCACGTTGATCCTAAATCGAGATATTCAGGCCTATTGTTATGCCGTAGTGAAAAAGGATCTAAAAACATGCGATCTGATCGTGAGTAAAGAACTTGAAAAGGAGTGCTTGGTAAAATCGAAGCGAATACCTTAGATTTAAAACCAAAATAAAATTGATTCGATATAAATATAGTAGCACGCATGCAGACGCCAGGGGAGTCTCAAGCGTAGATATAGTTCCCTTGGAATGAAAGGAGGTGATCCTTTGTCTAGTAATTTATTAAAGGGAGCTTCCGAAGGTTCCTCCAAATAGGAATTAACGGAAACTCCCAGTTTTAATAAAAAACCCCGCCTTAACAGGCGGGGTTTTTTAATTGCATTAATTATTGTAAAAAAAGACTCCCTCTTTTTTTTGCACAATTTTATCTACTTTTTCCCCTCTCTCTTATCTTCAATAAAGTCGACAACCGCCATAAAACACTTAATGAAACCAAGGGTTACAAATATTCCCACCAATAGTTGCAGTAAAGGCGGCAACGTGTTCACGAAATCAGTAACCATTTGGATCAGAGTAGTGGTCAATGAATAATCTCCGCAGGGGGAAAACTAATAGTTTCAAGACTGTTACGATTTTAAAGTCTATGCCACCTCAATGCAAATATGTTTATAATAAAATTAAGAGCACTATTCATGGTATTTGATTATATATATTTGTATAATTAACATTAGAATAGATAACAAATTATTAGATCGCTACCATCGCGATAACGAATATAAAAAACAACTTTTATCCTTTATAAATGATAATGCTATTTCGACTGAAATACTTTGGGACCATACTTTTTGCAGTTATCCTATTAGGGACACTCTTTCTGAATTCAGCGTGGCCCGCTCGACACATTGACCAAGGGGATGAGACTGTCGCTGATAAAAAGTCTGGCCTGTTGTGGCAACAAGGCGATTCATACCACGAACTTAAAAAAGGGATGAATTGGTATCAGGCGCTTGAGTATGTGGATTTAAAAAATGCTGAAAAATTTGCGGGGCATGACGACTGGAGACTTCCTACAATAAAGGAGTTAAAAGGTTTGTACGTTTCGTCGCGCCCTATCAAAAGCAAGGATGGTGAGAAAATTGGACTCCCAGAACCGTTCAGAAACGGAGGTAGTTATTATTTGTGGACTAACACAGAAAGAGGGCTTGAAAACGCCTGGTATTTTGGACTTGGTTTTAAAGAAGAGTATTTTAATCTCAAAGACTTGGGAGATTTGGATCAAGGCGTTAAAATGGTAAGAGGGAAACTTAATAAAAATTAATAATTTTTTAAAAATCTTTAGAACAAAATTATATATCTAAACTAATAAGTAATGTAAAAACATAACACACTGTGATTTAATCGGCGTGGTGATCCATAATTCTACTAGTAGATACTTACTAGTAACTGACAGGTTTTAAACGGACCGCCCTACCTAGGAGGGTTAGTAATGGAGATACTTAGCAAAGTACTAACAAATAACTGGTCTAAAGTTTTTTTTCTTCCTGCGTTAGCTATTTTTCTATTTTTATCACTAATCCCGAATTATGCCTTATCACAAGATAAACCGGAAAATCATGGTGGGCATGGAAACCATATAAATAACACCCCTCAACCAGGTAGTGAATATCAGATAGAAAAAATGCCCATGGAACACCACCATGATGCTGGTGATGGAGATCCATTCCGCACCCGAGGTTCTCATGGCGATTTAGGAATAACAAAACCTGGCTTGATGCAAGAAGAAGGTCTGCTTGCTCGAGGGCGCAATATTTATCTCCACATGTGTGTCTTTTGCCATGGAAAGGATGGAGATGGTGGAGGCACTGCCACCAACTACCTTTATCCTTGGCCACGAGATTTTCGAAAAGCAATTTTTAAATTTCGATCTACACCGACGGAAACTCTCCCTCGAGACGAGGACTTATATAGAACTATTATCAAAGGAGTGCCAGGAACTTCTATGCCTGCCTGGGAAGATGCCTTATCACCACAAGATACTTGGGCTCTGATTAATTTAATCAAAAATTTCTCACCTAGATTTAGCAATGAACCTCAAGGTGAAAAAATCATAATAAGCGATCCGCCTCAGTCAACTCCACAATTAATAGCTAAGGGTAAAGAACTTTTCACAAAAAATAAATGTGATGCCTGTCATGGAAAATCACTTCGCGGTGATGGCAAATTATCAGAGTCTTTAAAAGACGCTTGGAGCCATGCTGTCTTCGTGCACGACATTACGTCCCCTCGCTATTATAAAGCTGGTCATGAAGCAAAAGATATCTTTCGAACCTTAAGCTCCGGACTTGATGGCACCCCTATGAGTTCTTATGCTCATCTCCCGAGTGAGGATCGCTGGGCATTAGTTCAATATATCCGCTCGAATTTCACCGGAAAAATAAAACAGGCTGAATTTGAAACAGATATTTTTTCCTTCAGGAAAGAATTTGAAATAAACACAGATATTAATAGCCCTATATGGGATGATGTTAAAACAACTAATCTGGTAATGCGGCCTCTATCAGCTAGGCGAGATGCAATAGATGTTATTAATTTCGCTTCTATCAACAACGGAGAACAAATCGCCATCCGTCTAAAATGGGAAGACCCCTCCAAAAATGCGTTTTCTGAACTGAATCAAGATCATTATCGTGATGGTGTAGCAGTCCAGTTCGCTCTTGGAGACGCTACGCTTCATACCCATGGGCACAATGAACCTTTTTTTGGGATGGGTAATCGTGGAAAACCGGTTAATATTTGGCATTGGAAATCTGGCCTAGAAGAAACACTAGAAGCTGAAGGGGATCAAGAGTACTC
>JAPYPM010000043.1 GCA_029937635.1 Nitrospinaceae bacterium | reverse complement strand
ACACTGGGATATTATTTTCTCGGGCTACTTTTTTTTATAATTGTTTCTTGTACAGCATTGATTGTTTCGCGCTTATCCTTACTTAAAAGTAAAAATGAATTAGATTCATTTCTTTCAAGAGAAGCAGGTTTTCTCTTTAATAATTTATTACTTCTTGGAATCGCGTTTGCAACATTTTGGGGAACCATTTTCCCAATTATTTCTGAGGCGGTGCGCGGAGTAAAGATCACAGTAGGACCCCCTTTTTACAACCAGGTCAATGTTCCTATTGGATTGGCTCTGCTGGCGTTAATTGGTATCGGCCCAATTATTGCTTGGAGAAAGGCTACCTGGTCTAACCTGAAAAAGAATTTTTTAAAACCGCTGATGTTTGCCGCCGTCGGTGGTGCAATTTTATTCCCTATCGTGCCACTGTCTAACCGATCAGAAATTTATACTTACATCACTTTCATTCTTTGTATTTTCGTATTGTCTTCTATGCTCATTGAGTTTTATAAAGGAACTATGGCTCGGTATGCTTCAAGTCAAACATATTTGAGTGCTTTAGGTTCCCTAATCTGGAATAACAAGAGACGTTATGGCGGTTATACAGTCCATATCGGCATAGTAATGATTTATGCAGGGATCGCTGCATCATCTTCATACGGAATTCATACGGAAAAAAGACTCAAGATAGGTGAAACAATCGAGATAAGAGATTATACATTACGTTACGAAAAACTCGCAGCGATTCAAGCCACTTCAGTAAAAACTCGTATTGTTGCTCAACTAGCCGTTGAAAAAGATGGGAAAAGAATTTGGACAGCGAGACCAGAAAAAGAGTTCTACAAAGGGCAAAATCAGCCTGTATCCGAAGTAGATGTAAGGTCCACGATGGCAAGTGATCTGTATGTTATTCTTGCAGATTTTTCTGAAGATGAGTCGGCAACAATAAAGGTTTATCACAACCCTATGGTGAAATGGTTGTGGACGGGAGGATGGATCATCGCTCTAGGAACTATGGTCTCTGCATGGCCTGATAGGCTGGAACAACGTCGCAGATTAGAACGGCTGAAACTCCAAAAAATAGTTTTTTCACCAGCCAAGGGGTGACAATGGTAAATCATTTAAAAAAAATTATTTTTGTTTTTTTTGTTGTACTGTTTATTACTATCGTTAACTCAAGCGCGGCGAGTGCGGGGGCGATATTATCAGACTTAGAAAATCAACTGATGTGTAAGTGCGATGACAAGTGTGGGAAAGTCCTTATAAATTGTACTTGTTCGACGGCTGATAAAAACCGAAAAAAATTCACAAAAATGCTTGAATCAGGTTTAACGGTTGATCAAATTGTTCAACAGCAAATTGAAAAATATGGTGAAACGATACTTTCTGCTCCCAGCAAAAATGGATTTAATCTCACTGCTTGGGTAATTCCATTTGGAGCAATCATGATTGGAGGAATCGGAATACGCAAGCTTGTAAATGGGTGGGTAGAAAAAAAGAAACCTACTATCGAACTTCAAAATATTGAAGGGGATGCTGCATCTGAATCAGGTGCTGAAAAATCCAGTGAAGTGACTTCCAGTAAATACTCCCGTCGTTTGAAAGATGAGTTAGATCGACTGGAAACATGAACCTTACTTTCACTAATCTAATTGAACTACTCTTAATTGCAGCCATTATAATTGCTATTGGTATTCCTTTATTTGGGAAAATGCCAAATACTAGGCCTTTTTCTGAAATCGATCCTGTGGAAGAGGAGTTTAAGCATCTATTAGTTCGTAAAGAAGAAATTTTATTGTCTCTTAAAGAATTGGAGGTTGACCTTCAGGCCGACAAAATATCTATTGAAGATTCAGATTCATTACGGAGTAAGCTCGAAGGAGATGCAATTAACATCCTTGAACGAATTGATGAATTAAAAAAAAATAAAAAAAAAGGCGTAAAATCACCTTCTAAAAATTATCTTCTGGCTTAATGAAACATCTTTTTCAGTAAACATCTAGCAAATCAAAGCGACTATTTTGCATGGCAACCTCGTCCATACTATCGTATGGGCATGATATTTGATCTTCGATGGTGGTATCTCTCATGAACGAGCAAAATAACCCCACTTCATCTCATTCTATTATTCAGGTTCAAGAACTCCGAAAAGACTTTGGTTATCTTCAGGCCTTGAGTGGAATCAGTTTTAATTTAAACAAAGGGGACTTTCTTACTATCTTTGGACCTAACGGAGCTGGCAAGACAACTTTAATTAAAATTCTTACTGGTCTTATGCGCCCCACTTCCGGGTCAGCAATTATAGATGGTTTTGATGCTCTTGAAGGCAATTCAATGTTAAGAAGTAGAATCGGCGTTATCTCTCACGCGACCTGTTTGTATCCTGACTTAACAGCACTAGAAAATCTTTTATTTTACGCTAAACTATATGGTCTAGATGACCCAGAAGAAAGAGCCAGCGAATCTATTAGTGCTGCCGGGTTACAATTACGTAGACATGATCCAGTTCGGATTTACTCCAGGGGAATGCAGCAGCGATTGGCTATTGCGAGGGCTACTCTGCATGACCCTTCAGTTTTGTTTTTGGATGAACCCTTCACTGGCTTGGATCTAACGGCAACCAATGGGCTTAAAAACAAACTTCATGATTTACACACGGATAAGCGTACTCTTATCATGACAACACATGATATATCTTGCGGCCTTGAAATGTGCGATAAAGTAGCAATACAGAATAAGGGAAAGTTTTTATTCCTAGAGTCTATCAATCGTATTGATCGAGAAAGTTTTGAAACTCTTTATACAGAAACTTTAGAAAAGTGAAATGCACACTGGAGCCCTTGTCATTGCAATGAATAGATATCTTAATCAAGTGAGGGCTATTGTCTGGAAAGATTTCATTACAGAATTAAAGACGCGTGAGTTGTTCAGTTCGATGTTTATTTTCGCACTCCTTGTTATCATAATTTTTATTTTTTCAATTAACCTTAGTATCGTTAAGGCAAGCGAAATTGGACCTGGGGTAATGTGGGTCGCTTTTTTATTTGCCGGAACGATTGGCCTCAACCGATCGTTTATATTGGAGAAAGAAAATGACTGTTTGCAAGGACTGCTCCTTGCGCCTGTAGATAGAACGGCACTTTACTTTGGAAAACTGATCAGCAATTTTTCTTTTTTATTAATTATGGAATTCTTAATATTACCAATTTTTATGATTTTCTTTAATATTGATTTAATTCCCCATCTTTTACCATTAATTTATGTGATTTTTGCAGGAACACTAGGATTTTGTACTATAGGAACACTTCTTTCATCTTTATCGGCTAATCTCAAAACGCGTGATATCATGCTACCAATACTATTATATCCGTTGATAATCCCAATTATTATTGGATCAGTCCGAATGACAAGCCAGGTGATTGCTGGAGAACCTTTATCAAGTATGACAAACTGGTTGAGTTTGGTTTTATGTTTTGACGTCATCTATATTGCCGTTTCTATCATGATAATTGATTTTGTTCTGGAGGAATAATTAGAATGGATAATCTGGAATATTTATTTGCAGCAAACGTTTTTGTATGGGGAGGTATTTTTTATTACCTTTTTCGAATCAAAAAATATCAACAATCTTTGCAAAATGATTTAAACCTCATAAAAGAAGCTATTAAAAAAGGGTCGCAAAGTGAGTGAAGAAGCAAAACAAAGCAGTTCAATTCTAATATGGCTTACGGCCTTGGCATTCTTAATAGGAATGGCAGCTATTTTTATTTATGTGCCTACGGAACAAATGGAAGGGGCAGTTCAGCGGATTATGTACTTTCATATTCCTGCAGCATGGTTGGCATTTTTTTCTTTTTTTATTGTTTTTATATGCAGTATTTTATTTTTATGGAAGAAAGAAAGGGAGTGGGATATATATGCTCTAGCTTCTGCTGAAATTGGTGTAATTTTTTGTTCATTAGTCTTAATCACGGGACCAATTTGGGCTCGACCTATCTGGGGCGCATGGTGGGTATGGGATGCTCGGCTAACATCCACATTAATTTTATGGCTCATTTACGTGTCTTACCTTATGCTTCGATATCAGACCGAGGCCGGTTCCATGCGTGCCCGGTTTGCTGCAGTTTTAGGAATTATTGGTTTTCTTGATATCCCATTCATTCATTTTTCTGTTTTATGGTGGCGTACATTCCATCCTCCACCTAAGATGATATCACCTGAAGGATTAGGCGCGGGAATGGATACTTCTATGGTTGCTACTCTGATGCTATCACTTGGAGCCTTCACACTGCTTTATTTTGTATTGATGGGACAACGAATTAAAGTTGAGAAGATGAAAGATGAAGTCGAACAACTCAAAAAAGACCATTTATATAGTAACTAAGAAATATGTACTGCTTTTTCTCCTTATTTTTATAGGTGCCATTCTTTTTTTCTTAGAACACTTTACAGAGACACCTATTTCTATTGCAGATATTCAAACAAAAAAAATCTTTAATGAAAAAAAATCGTCTGTAGGGTACTTTGCTCCTAGTTTTAAATTGCGAAACATAAAAGGAAATTATGAAAGCCTTGAAAGTTATCGCGGAGAAGTGGTCGTTCTAAATTTTTGGGCAACTTGGTGCGCTCCTTGTCGCATTGAGATGCCCTCTTTTGAAAAACTTTATCGTCGTTACCGCTCCGAAGGAGTTACGGTTTTAGCAATCACACTGGATAAAAATTCAGAAAATAAAATTAAATCCTTTGTTGACGAGTATGGCCTTTCATTTCCAATTTTATTAGATGGGAAAGGCGAAGTGGAGCGGCTTTACCCTTCAATGACAATTCCATTTACTTATATAATTGACCGTCAAGGGCGAATAGTGGCAAGAGTGGATGGTGCTAAAAACTGGGAATCAAGTGAGACCTTCGAAGCAATTGAATATTTATTAAAAAATCGTAATTAAGACTCTTTATCTTTATGGTGATCTATTATGAATGAAAAAGATGTGATCGAAATGAATCAAAGTTTTTATGATGCTTTCAATAAAAGTGATATAGAACTTATGATTGGAATTTGGTTAAACGACTCAACTTCGCAATGTATTCACCCAGGGTGGGACGTCTTAACCGGGTTTAAAAATATTATGACCAGTTGGCAGAAAATTTTTACAGCAGCACAAGATTTAGAAATTAAACTTTCAAATATAAATGTTACTACCTCAGAAAACCTTGCATGGGTAACATGCCAAGAAAATCTTTTTTCAATAGTATCCAGTGGCGTTCAATTGTCAAAAGTTCACTCGACCAATCTATTTAAAAAACAAAATGGTGCGTGGAAAATGATCCTTCATCACGCCTCTCCTGTCAGCGGACTTTCCTTCGGAGAAAAAGTATCTGAGAATTAACAAGCAGATAAAAAATCATTGCTTAACTTTCAGAAACTGACACCTCTCGGTAATAACTATAGCTTTAAATTCGAAGGGTGAAACTTATAGTGAGTATGTCCTATCAAACCTTAGTTTTAAAAAAAATATTTTTTAGATATTTACACCTAATACTCTCGGCTCATCTTATAAGACTAATTTTGCTCACGTAAAAAACAGGCAACTTGATGTGAAGAATTAATTTCGTTCAGTTGTGGAACAGATTGCTCGCATTTTTTTTCTTTAATGGGACATCGTGAATAAAAAACGCAACCTTTAGGCATATCAATGGAGCTTGGCAAATCACCTTTAATTTTTAAATTTTCTTTTTTTTTATCTAAATTAATTGAAGGGACTGCAGCTAATAACGCTTCAGTATAAGGGTGACGTGGATTACTGAAGAGTGATGTACTATCAGCAATCTCAACTATTTTACCAAGATACATAACCGCCACGCGATCACAAAAGTGTCTAACGATGGTCATATCATGAGAAATAAATAAATACGATATCTGCATTGATTCTTTTAGGTCAAGAAGCAGGTTTATTATTTGAGCACGGATTGACACATCCAGTGCGGAGACTGGTTCATCGGCAACAATTAAACTTGGATTAAGTGCTATGGCACGTGCTATTCCTATTCTCTGCAATTGACCACCGCTCAATTCGTGTGGATATTTTTCTGCCTGCTCATTCGTGAGTCCTACTCTTTCTAAGAGTTCTTCAACCTTACCTTCTTTTGATTTTGTGAGCCCATGAATATCAAAAGGTTCTTCCAGAATTTTCTTAATTGATTTTCTTGAGTTTAAAGAGGCATTGGGATCTTGAAAAATAATTTGCATTTCTTTTCGAAGAGAACGCAGTTCATTTTTTTTCAATGCAAGCAAATCATGATTTCGGTAAAAGACTTCGCCAGAGGTAGGTTCCACGAGTCTTAATATTGCACGTGCAGCTGTTGATTTTCCACAACCAGATTCTCCTACTAAACCTAAGGTCTCTCCCTCATGAAGTAGAAAAGAAATACCATTCAAAGCGTGAACTGTTTGAACTTTTTGATTAGGCACCCTAACCTGAAAATATTTTGTTAGATTTTTTACCTTTAGTACAATAGGTTGAGGGAGTTCTATTTTTGTTTTCATTAGTGCAACCAACAGCTGACTGAATGTGACTGAGATATTTTCTTAAGTTGTGGTTTTTCTACTTTACAACGTGTTTCTGCTACAGAACAACGAGGACAAAATGGGCATCCAAGAGTAACTTGCGAGAGTGAAGGAACCGTTCCCGATATTTCTCTAAGCTTTGATTTTTTTTGTAGAGTGGAATCTAATGTAGGAATCGATTCCATAAGACCTATCGTATAAGGATGGCGGGGTGAACGAAAAATATCACTAACCGATCCTGACTCGACTATTTCACCTGCATACATAACCATGACACGCTCAGCTACTTCAGCTACAACTCCCAAATCATGTGTAATAAGTAGAATTGACATCTGAGTTTCATTTTTTATTTTTTTTAAAAGACTAAGTATTTGCGCCTGTATTAAAACATCGAGTGCTGTCGTTGGTTCGTCGGCTATAAGAATATGTGGAGAGCATGAAAGTGCTATAGCAATCATAACTCTTTGTCTCATCCCACCGCTTAACTGATGAGGATATTGACTTAATTTTTGCTTTGGAGAAGATATTTCAACCTGTTCTAAAAGTCTAAAAGATTTTTCCTTAGCTTCTTTCCGTGAGAGAACAGTGTGCCGCAAAATTGTTTCTACTATTTGTTCCCCTATAGTAAGAACAGGGTTTAAAGATGTCATCGGATCTTGGAATATCATCGCGATATCTTTGCCTCGCAAATCCTGCAATTCTTTTTTCTTTAGCGTTAGAAGGTCTTTACCCCCAAAAATAATTTCTCCACTAACGATTTTTCCAGGGGGTTCTTGTATAAGCCTCAATATAGAAAGAGCACTCACGGTTTTACCGCACCCTGACTCTCCAACCAATGCAAGTATTTCTCCTTGATGGAGTTGATAACTGATTCCACGAACAGCCATCAACTCTTTTTTTGGAGTTGCAAAAGATACCTTTAAGTTTTTGACTAATAATTCTGTAGTACGCATATTTTTTAACCTCAATCATAACTCTAAGAATTATAATGCATCGTTTTATCATTGGATAATTTTTTATTACAGGGAATTAAAGACATCACCAGTTTAAGAGTGTCAATAAATACAATAAAAATTATTCCACTTTATTCATTGGTTCAATACAATTTTCATGAGAGTATATTTGGCTCTGAATAGGTTTTATGGACTAATTTTTTAATATAATTTAACATCAGTTGGGTGGTTTTAGTGAGGAGGATAGGATATGAAAATATTGAGTTGGAACGTAAATGGCCTACGTGCTGCTGTTCGAAAAGGCTTTATGGATTGGTTTCATGCAGAATCCCCAGATGTGATGTGCCTACAAGAAATTAAGGCAACACCCAATGATCTAACGAAAGATGTTGCGAACCCCTCTGGATATCATGCCGTTTGGAATCCAGCACAACGTAAAGGGTATAGTGGTGTGGCTATTTTGAGCAAAAAAAAGCCCCTAAAAACTCATCTAGGTATGGGAATTGACAGGTTTGATGTAGAAGGAAGAATCATACGATTTGAGTACAAAGGTTTTGATCTTTTAAATATTTATTTTCCAAATGGCACTAGTGGTCCAGAACGCCTGAAGTATAAAATGGATTTTTATGATTCATTCCTCAAACACTGTGAATCATTGCGAAAAGAAGGTAAAAAACTAATCATTACCGGAGATGTTAATACCGCTCATAAAGCTATCGATTTAAAAAACCCAAAACCAAATGCCAAAAATTCAGGGTTTCTTCCGATGGAAAGGGCCTGGATGGACAAGTTTATCGGCCATGGATATATTGATACCTTCCGTGAATTCTGTCAAGACCCAGATCATTACACCTGGTGGAGCTATAGATCTGATGTCCGTAAGAGAAATATTGGATGGCGTATTGATTACTTTTTCGTTACTGAGGATTTAATAAAAAAGGTGGAAAACTCACGTATATATCCCGGGGTAATGGGTTCGGACCACTGTCCGATTGGATTGAACATGAAATCTTTATAAGATATAAGAATTCCGTTTGATTTATTAGCCTAAATGAATCTATCATAATGAATCAACATTCAAACAAGTGAATGTTTTTTTAAAAGTGGTTACATGTATTTCTATCAGCAAAAAATGAAAGGTAAATAATGAGCTTTGAATTAGGAAAAAACTATTCTGGGTTTCAATTGCAACAGCAGGAATCAATTTCTGAATTGAATTCATTGGCATTACTGTTTACCCATTTAAAAACTGGTGCAGAAGTTCTTGTAATGGAAAATGACGACGACAATAAAGTTTTTAGCGCTACATTTAAGACTCCTCCATCTAACGATCGAGGGGTTGCTCATATTCTTGAACATAGTGTCTTATGTGGATCACGTAAATATCCTGTAAAGGAACCATTTCTTGAGTTACTAAAAGGAAGTTTACAAACCTTCCTCAATGCTATGACTTTTCCTGATAAAACCATGTATCCGGTAGCAAGTCGTAATAAGAAAGATTTTTTTAACTTAATGGATGTCTACCTCGATGCAGTTTTTTATCCAAATATTACACAAGAAACATTTATGCAGGAGGGATGGCATCACGAACTGGAACTTCCTGATGAAAATATCAGCTATAAGGGTGTCGTTTTTAATGAGATGAAGGGTGTTTTTTCAAGCCCAGAAAGTATTTTAGATCGACACTTAGCTCATTCTCTTTTCCCAAGTACGACCTATGGTTTTGAATCCGGTGGAGATCCAGAAGCTATTACAGATTTAACCTATAAAGAATTTAAAGATTTTCACAATAAACATTATCATCCATCAAACAGTCGTATTTTCTTTTATGGTGATGGAAATACATTGGAATATTTAAATTTTCTAGATAATGAATACCTTAAAAATTTTGATTCGATTAAAATAGAATCAGCTATTAGTCCACAAAGACGGTTTAGCAAACCCAAGCGAAAAGAAATTTTCTATCCTGTAGCAAAAGATGAATCTCTGGATAAAAAAACTTTTGTTGTCGTGGGATTCAAATTAGACAAATCAACCAACCATGAACATTGCCTTGCTTTCAGTATTTTAAGTCATTTATTGCTGGGAACTTCTGCATCTCCACTACGTAAAGCATTGCTCGAATCTGAGCTTGGCAGCGAGGTGATTGGTGGTGGTTTTGATGACAATCGTTTCGAAACAACATTCGCCGTTGGGCTTAAAGGCACTGAAGCTAGTAACGAAGATAAAATTATTGGACTTATTTTCTCTACCCTAAAAAACCTTGTTGATGACGGAATTGAAACCAATATGGTCAAGTCTGCTGTGAATTCGATTGACTTTAAACTTCGTGAATCAAATTTTGGTGGTTTTCCAAAAGGTATTGTCTACAACATTCAGACTTTAGCTTCCTGGTTATATGGTTCAGACCCTTTTATGCATTTAAAGTATGACAAACTGATGGAAAAAATTAAGCGCAAGTCAAATGAAAAATATTTTGAAAATTTGATAGATAAGTATCTTTTAAACAATAATCATCAGAGTGTGATGCTTGCTAAACCTAAGCCAGACCTAGAGAAAAAGAAAGAGGCTAGGATTAGAAAAAATATGAAAACGTTGAAGGCTTCGATGTCACAAAGTGACATTGAAAACCTTGTCCAGAAAACACAAGAGCTTCAGGCAATGCAGATCAAGCCAGATTCCCAAGAAGCTTTAGAGAAGCTACCAAGTTTAGACATTCAGGATATTACAGTTGAGAGTGAACGTTTTCCCATGGAGTTAAAAAGAGAATCAGAACCTAAAATTTTATTTCACGATTTATTCACAAATAATATCGCTTATGTTCAAATTGGTTTCGATGCACTCAGCATCCCTCTTGATCAAATCCCATATCTTTCACTTGTCGGCAATTTAGTCTTGGGTATGGGAACACGAAAACATAGTTACATGGAAATCTCACAACTTCTTGGTATCCACACTGGGGGGCTTCGTTCTTGGCATTTCACCTCTGCTGAAGTCAATGATCATAAAAAAATACTATCTCATATTTTCTTTAGCGGAAAATGTCTTATGGGAAATACGGACCACCTTTTTGATATTTGGGAAGAGGTAATTTTGGAGTATGACTTTAATAACCCTAAACGTTTGATCGAGATTATAAAAAGTTCTAAAGCTTCCATGGAGGATTCTATTTTATCTTCAGGAAATCATTATGTACTATCTCGACTTAACTCATACCAGTCTATTATAGGGCAATACGACGAACTTACCGATGGAATATCTTATTATAGATTCTTGGAAAGATTATTGGACCGTGCAGAGAAAAATATTGATGAAGTGACTGAGGAATTTAAGGGTATTACGCAAAATTTATTTACTAAAGAAAATATTTTTGTGAACATTACTGCTCCTGAAAGTGACTATAAAAAAATTGAAAATAGAGTTGTAGGCCTATCTCAAAAATTACCTTCAAAAAAACAATTCCCTGCAAAATTAAAGTTTAAAACCGGTCCTATCAATGAAGCTTTTCTAACTGCAAGCTCAGTGCAATTTGTTGGGAAAGGAATCAATTTATTTGAACTCGGCATGAAATATAGCGGGAGGTTTGATGTTTTGAATGCTGTTCTTCGCACCTGTTTTTTATGGGACCGTGTACGTGTTCAGGGAGGTGCCTATGGATCACAAATCTCCTTTGATTCTTATAGCGGTGATTATGGGTTAGTATCTTATCGGGATCCTAACTTAACTGAGACACTTGATATATATGACCAAATCGGGGATTACCTTGACACTTTAGATATTTCAGATAAAGAGCTAACTAAGATTTTAATTGGTTGTGTCGGACGTTTGGATCCACCAATGACAGCAGATAGAAAGGGATCTATTTCAATGGTTGAGTACTTGACTGGTAAGACATACGAGTTAAAACAAAAACGGCGAGATGAATTGCTGTCGACTCGTTTAGACGATATTAAATCTTTTGCCGGGATTTTTAGGAAAATAAAAGAGTCTGGGAATGTCTGTGTTTTGGGAAATGAAGAAAAAATTAAGAAATCAAAAAATCGTTTTGACCATTTGGTCAAGGTATTTGATTGAAAAATATTTTCCAGTTTTGTTTTTCCTAAAACTCAACTACTGTAGCGCCATCTCCTCCGTTATCTCTTGGAGCGGAGGAAAACTTTGTACAAATACCAGTTGAAGAAAGATAATCTCTAACGAGGCTTTTGATTATTCCCATTCCATGACCGTGGATTATGACCCCCTGTGTAATTCCATTGGCAATCGCCTGACTCAGAAAAGTTTCCATAGCGAGGAGCGCCTCTTCAGAATTCATCCCACGAAGATCGCACTTTGTTTTTACTTGCGAATTTACTTTCGTGTGAATGTTCACACTAACTTGTTTCAAGGCCTTATCCACAACAGGTCTCTTTTTCAGACTTCCTTTCAATCTAACAGTTTCTATAACAGTTTCTATTTTACCTAAACTAATTCGAACTTTCTTTTTCCCTGTAGGATTTTCTAATAGCACTCCTGTAGCCCCATAACTTTCAATTAGCACCAAATCTCCTTTCTTTAGTTTCTCAGGAGTAACTTTCCATTCAGACAGGTCATCTCGATGTTCGGATAACGGTATCCGCCCTATCATTCCAAGTTCACGCTCTATTTTACGAAGTTTTGATATATCAGAGCTTCCCTTAGCTTCTTGCATCATTTGGCGAACCTGGTTTTTCGATTCCCGAACAAAAGCTTGTATCCGTTTTGATTTCTCAAACTTAAATATTTTCTCTTTTTCTTGAAGGCTTTCAGTAAGGTCATTCTGTTGTCTCGTTAAATCCTCCAACTTGAGATTCCTGGATCGCAAAATTTCTTTTTCTCTCAGCAACTCTATTCGCTGTTGAGTTAAGTCTTTTAGCACCTCATCAGCCCGTGTATCATGAGACTGGTAAATCTTTCTTGCACGTTCTGTAATTTTCGCACTAAGACCAAGCTGTTCGGCAATGTCGATTGCAGCACTATGACCAGGAACTCCAAAAATTAGGTGGTAGGTTGGTGTCTGTGATTTAGAATCAAACTCTGTACACGCATTCAAAAACCCAGTACGCGTCTGCGCAAGAAGCTTTAATCCCATGTAGTGCGTCGAAACAAGAGTTG